>JAMOMH010000209.1 GCA_027068675.1 Sedimenticola sp. | reverse complement strand
CCAACAGCAGGCGGTAGAGGCACTAAAGCCATTTTTTGCAAATGATGGTGAGTGGTTTGTTGCCTATACCGGTTATACCGGTGAAGCTGGTTTTGAGGTTATGTTGCCACAAGAGGCGGCTGTTGATCTCTGGTTGGCGCTGAGAGAGGCTGGGATCAACCCCTGTGGTTTAGGGGCTAGAGATACTCTACGCCTGGAGGCGGGTATGAACCTTTATGGCCAAGATATGGATGAGTCGGTGACACCTCTGGAGTCAGGTCTCAACTGGACGGTGGCTTGGGAGCCGCAATCGCGCGACTTTATTGGTCGCCAAGCATTAGAGGCGCAGCGTAAAAAGGGCGAATTGCGTCGTTTTGTCGGTATTATGTTGGCCGGGCGGGGCATTCTGCGTAGCCATCAAAAACTCTTTGTAGGTGAACAGCAGGTGGGCGAGACCACCTCAGGTGGTTTTGCACCAACACTGGAAGAGTCTGTCGCACTGGCACGTGTCGATGGCAGCATAGGCGAAACGTGTGAAGTGGAAATTCGTGGCAAACGGGTAGCGGCCAAAGTGGTTAAACCACCTTTTGCCCGTCATGGCCAATGCTGCATTAAATAGAAATTAGAGATATTTGTGAGGGGAGAAAATGAGCGAAACACCAGCAGAATTGAAATACAGCAAAGAGCACGAATGGGTGCGCCAAGAGGGTGATAATGTGGTCACCATCGGCATTAGCGATCATGCTCAAGAGCAGCTTGGTGATCTGGTTTTTGTTGAGCTGCCTGAAGTGGGCAGTCTGCTTGAGAGTGGTGCTGAATGTGCCGTTGTTGAATCAGTTAAAGCCGCCTCTGATATCTACATGCCCGTAAGTGGTGAGGTAATTGCTGTTAATGAAGAGCTGGCGGATACCCCCGAGAATATCAACGATGCACCCTATAGTGATGGCTGGATCTTCAAGGTCAAACTCTCCGATAGCAGTGAGTTGGATGGCCTGATGGATGCCGATGGCTACAACGCATTTGTTGCTGAAGATCGCTAGGTAGGAGTTAGGTCATGCCCTTCATCCCTCATACCGAGGAAGAGACTCAGCAGATGCTGGAGACTATAGGTGTCTCTGATATCGAAGCGCTGTTTGATGAGATCCCTCCAGCACTGCGCTGCGGTCTATTGAAGGAGATCCCTGAAGGTCTGTCGGAGATGGAGATTGGCCAACTAATGGCGGCTCGCGCTAAGCAAGATGGGCAGGCGACCTGCTTTATTGGTGCTGGTGCCTACGATCATCATATCCCGGCGGCTGTCTGGCAGATAGCAGGCCGTGGAGAGTTCTACACGGCTTACACCCCCTATCAGGCTGAAGCGAGCCAGGGCACCCTGCAACTGCTCTATGAGTTCCAGTCGATGATGACGGCACTGACTGGGATGGATATCTCCAACGCCTCACTTTATGACGGCGCATCGGCGCTGGCTGAAGCGGTGTTGATGGCGGTACGTGCCAATCGCCAGTCAAAATCACGCCGTATTTTATTGCCACGCAGCCTGCACCCCACCTATCGCAAAGTTGTTAAAGCGTTAGTTGGCAACCAAGGGCTTGAGCTGATTGAGCTACCGTTTAACCCAGAGAGTGGTCGAACCGATCTGAGCGCACTTGAGCCGTTTACAGGTGAAGATATTGCCGCATTGGTCATTCCTCAGCCTAACTTTTTTGGCGTATTGGAAGAGGTGGACCAGCTCACCAATTGGGCGCATGAGAACAAGGCATTGGCGGTTGGTGTGGTCAACCCTGTCGCCTGCTCAATTCTCACCCCACCAGGTGAATGGGGTGAGAAGGGTGCTGATATCTGTTGTGGTGATGGTCAACCATTGGGCGCTCCACTCTCCTCGGGTGGCCCTTACTTTGGCTTTCTCTGTTGTCGAGACAAGCTGGTACGACAGATGCCGGGCCGGATTATCGGCCGTACAGTCGACAAAGAGGGTGAAACTGGCTACACCTTAACCTTGCAAGCGCGTGAGCAGCATATTCGCCGCTCCAAAGCGACCTCAAACATCTGTACCAACCAAGGCTTAATGGCCGCAGTCGCGACTATTCACATGGCGCTGCTCGGTGCCGAAGGGCTGGAGCGTGTTGCGCTGGCTTGCCATGCCAATACACAACAACTGAGTGAGAAACTGGCCGCTATAAAGGGTGTTGAAAAGGTGTTTAGTGGCGAGACTTTTCATGAAACAGTGCTGAAATTACCCGCCTCAAGTAAGGCGGTGCTGCGAGCATTAGCCAATCACCAGTTGCTGGGTGGTAATGACCTAAGTGATGACTATCCTGAACTGGGCAATGCGTTACTGGTCTGTGCGACTGAAAAACGTACAGATGCCGAAATTGAGCGTTACGCGAGTAAGTTAGCACGCATCCTCAGTGGTGCTGATGATGTTCTCTGCCAACTGCACCCAAAGGATTGATTGATGCTGATATACGAACAGAGCAGAAGTGGCCGTCGTGCCACTGCCCAAGCCCCTCTAACACGAGCTGCTGTTTGCGCCATTCCTGATCGTTTTCGGCGCAAAAAAGCGGCCGCACTGCCAGAAGTCTCTGAGCTGCAGACGGTACGCCACTACACGCGGCTATCGCAGAAAAATTTCTCCATCGACACTCAATTCTACCCGCTTGGCTCTTGTACTATGAAGTACAACCCGCGCGGTGCCCATGCATTTGCCTCATTGCCAGAGTTTTTGGGGCGTCACCCGCTGGCCCCAGAGAGTGGCAGCCAAGGTTTCCTGGCTTGTCTCTATGATCTACAGCAGATGTTAAAACAGATCACCGGCATGCAGGCAGTCTCACTAACACCATCAGCGGGCGCACAGGGTGAATTTGCTGGTGTGGCGATGATTCGTGCCTACCACGAAGCCAATAATGATGATGCACGCCAAGAGATTTTGGTACCCGATGCCGCTCACGGAACCAATCCTGCCTCAGCGGTGATGTGTGGCTACAAGGTACGTGAAATTGCCACTGGCCCCGATGGCGATATGGATATCGATGCGCTAAAAGCCGCACTCGGCCCACAGACGGCGGGCATCATGCTGACCAACCCATCGACAGTAGGCGTTTTTGAGCAGAAGATCCGAAAGATTGCCGACCTGACTCACAAAGCGGGAGGGCTGCTCTACTATGATGGGGCCAACCTCAATGCGATCCTTGGCAAGGTACGCCCTGGCGATATGGGCTTTGATGTGATCCACATCAATCTGCATAAAACCTTCGCTACCCCGCACGGCGGAGGTGGTCCCGGTTCTGGCCCTGTTGGTGTAAGTAAACGACTAGAGCCTTTCCTGCCGATTCCGCTCGTTGGCAAAGATGAAAGCAGCTATCGCTGGCTCAACGAAGAGGAGCGCCCACTCTCAATTGGCCGTATGTCCGCTTTTGCGGGTAATGCGGGCATTTTACTACGTGCCTACATCTACGCCATGATGCTTGGCCGTGAGGGTATAGTACGCGTTGCGGACTACGCCACACTAAATGCCAATTACATGCTAAAACGGCTGCAAGAGGCCGGTTTTGAGGCCGCTTATCCTGAACGCCGTGCCAGTCATGAGTTCATCATCACGCTGAAAAAACAGGCAAAAGCGCATGGTATTAGTACCATGGATATTGCTAAACGTCTGCTCGATTATGGTGTTCATGCCCCGACGACTTACTTTCCGCTATTGGTGCCAGAGTGTCTACTCATTGAGCCAACAGAGACTGAGACCCGGCAAGAGCTGGATCGATTTATTGAGGCGATGATTGCTATTCGCAATGAGGTAGAACACACCCCCGACCTAGTCAAAGATGCACCACACACCCTGCCGGTCAAACGGCTTGATGATGTACGTGCAGCACGGGAACTTGATCTACGCTGGCAGCCAGAAGAGTAAATGATATACCACTTTTACCCCCTGTGAAGGTGTTGCCCACTGTGGTAAAAACAGTTTAACTAAATGATCTAAGGAGATCCGATGTCTGCACTTATTTGTGGTTCTTACGCCTACGACACCATCATGTTGTTCCATGACAAATTTAAGAACCACATCCTGCCCGAGCAGGTACACATCCTTAATGTCTCCTTCCTGGTACCAGATATGCGGCGTGAGTTTGGCGGCTGTGCGGGTAACATCGCCTACAACTTGAAACTGCTCGGTGGTGAGGGCAAGCCGATGGCCACCGTTGGCAGCGATTTTAGCCCCTATGCCGAGTGGATGGATAAACAAGGCATCAGTCGTGAACATATCAAGGTGATCGAGCAAAGTTTTACCGGACAGGCCTACATCACCACTGATCAAGATGATAATCAGATTACCGCCTTCCACCCAGGTGCAATGGGTGAGTCGCATCTCAATAGAGTGACAGATGCTGCTAACTGCACCATCGGTATCGTCTCTCCTGATGGTCGCCAAGGCATGATTGAACATGCAGAGCAGTTTGCTGAAGCGGGTATTCCCTTTATCTTTGATCCTGGCCAAGGTCTGCCGATGTTTGATGGTGATGAGCTGCTCTGTTTTATTGAACAGGCGACTTGGTTGGCCTGTAATGATTACGAAGGCAAACTGATCGAGGAGCGTACCGGAAAAACGGTGACTCAACTGGCTGAGATGGTTGATGCCGTGATTATCACCCGAGGTGGTAAAGGTTCGCAGATCCATAGTAATGGAGAGTGCATTGAGATACCTTGTGCTCCAGCCGTCTCAATGAGTGACCCCACAGGTTGTGGTGATGCATATCGAGCAGGCCTGCTCTACGGTTTGATGAACAAGTTGGATTGGCTTACCACAGGCCGTATCGCCTCACTTATGGGTGCCTACAAAATTGAACAGGCTGGCACCCAAAACCACACCTTTACCCAAGATGAGTTTGCCGCCCGCTTTAATGAAGCTTTTGGCTACCCACTTTAGTTTGTAGGGTGGGCACGTTGTTTGTGCCCACCCCTACTGCAACACCAAACAATCAGTGGGTAAAAAACATCCCCACCCTACACAGACAAATTGAGAAGACATATGTCAGGACATTTTGAAGATACCGGTTTTATCCCACTCAACATCGCTGTGCTGACGGTCTCTGACAGCCGCACCTGTGAGAACGATACCTCTGGTGATAGTTTGGCTGATAATGCCAAAGAGGGCGGCCACAACGTGGTTGAACGAGCCATTGTGCCCGATGACATCTACCAGATGCGTGCCACCGTTTCACAGTGGATTGCCGACAACAATGTGCATGTCATTATCAGCACCGGCGGCACCGGCATCACTGGTCGTGACAGTACTCCTGAGGCCCTTATTCCACTCTTTGATAAGAGTCTTGATGGCTTTGGCGAGCTATTTCGCACCATCTCACTAGATGAGATCGGCACCTCTTCGATCCAGTCTCGTGCCTTCTCTGGTCTGGCAAATGGTACGCTGATCTTCTGCTTACCGGGTTCTACTGGTGCTTGTCGTACCGGCTGGGATGGCATTCTAAAAGAGCAGCTCGACCATCGCACCCGCCCCTGCAATTTTGCCCAGATGTTCCCACGTTTGCTGGAAAAGTGAGAGAAAACCATGAGTGATTGCGGCTGTTCAAGTATCCCCACCCAAAACCTCAAATCGATTGATGATGCACTGGAGATCATACTCTCACAGGCTAAACCTGTTACTGATATTGAGAGGGTTGATCTCAGTGATGCGCTGGGCCGCATACTGGCCCAGCCTGTTGCCAGTCAGGTCAATGTGCCGCCCTGGGACAACAGTGCGATGGATGGTTATGCCGTTAACACTGCTGATCTAAATGGCCCAGGCTCCCGTCTGCGGGTTGCTCAGCGCATTCCCGCCGGTGCGACTGGTACGCAGCTTGAGTCAGCTACGGCAGCGCGTATTTTTACCGGTGCACCGGTTCCTCCTGGAGCCAATGCTGTAGTGATTCAAGAGGTGTGTGAGGCCGATGGTGATTGGGTCACTATTAATGATGAGGTGAAAGATGGGGCCAATATTCGTCTCGCCGGTGAAGATAGCAAAGAGGGTCAACAGATTCTGGAGCCAGGTCTCCGCCTTGAGCCGCAACACCTTGGCCTAGCCGCTTCTGTCGGTGTCGCTAAACTGCCGGTCTATCGCAAACTAAAGGTTGCTCTCTTTTCGAGTGGTGATGAGTTGGTGATGCCGGGTGATGCACTTGGCCCTGGGCAGATCTACAACTCCAACCAGTTCACCCTAACGGGTCTGCTAGAGAGACTTGGTTGTGAAGTGACCAACCTCGGCATCGTAGAAGATACCTTTGATGCCACCTGTGATGCATTAGCCCGTGGTGCCAAACAAGCCGACCTGGTGCTTGCCTCTGGTGGTGTGTCAGTTGGTGAAGAGGATCACGTCAAACCCGCTGTTGAGAGGCTGGGTACGCTCGACCTGTGGAAGATTGCCATCCGCCCAGGCAAGCCACTCGCCTTTGGTCATATTGGGGATACCCCCTTTATCGGCACTCCCGGCAATCCGGTTTCACTCTTTGTCACCTTCTGCGTCTTTGCTCGCCCTTTTATTCTGAAGAGCCAAGGCATGACCGAAGGGCTATTGCCAACACCGATTACCGCCACCGCTGATTTTGATTGGCCTAAACCTGATAAGCGGCGTGAATTTGCTCGTGCCCAGCTCAACCTGGATGCTAATGGTAACGCTCAAGTTAGCCTCTTCTCCAGCCGTTCATCCGGTGTTATCAGCTCAATTGCATGGGCCAATGGGCTGGCGGTGATTGCTGAAAAACAGGTGATCACAAAAGGAGAAGCGGTACAATTCTGGCCATTTAACGAGTTACTACAATGATTAAAGTTCTCTACTTTGCCCGCCTACGGGAAGAGCTAAAAACCGAATCTGAAGAGTTGGCGTTAGATGCCTCAACTGCCGACATCATCGCCCTAAAACTAAAATTGAGCGCCCGTGGTGATATTTGGAGTGATATTTTTGCAGGTGATGAGACCGTCATGGCCGCTCTTAACCAAGAGGTTGCTAAGCCTGATGACAAGCTGAAAGATGGTGATGAAGTGGCCTTTTTTCCTCCTGTTACCGGCGGTTAATCCAGCATGATGAAAGAGATCCGCGTCCAGTTTGAGACCCTCGATCCCTATAAAGAGATCGATACGCTACGGGCTGATAATAAGGCGATTGGTGCCGTGGTTAATTTTATCGGTTTGATGCGCGATTTTAATGAGGGTGATAGTGTCAGCCAAATGTCGCTGGAGCACTACCCAGGCATGACTGAGAAGGCACTAGAGAAAATTGTTGATGAGGCGTCTCAACGCTGGGAGCTATTGGGGGTGCGTGTTATCCACCGTGTTGGTGATCTCGATCCGCTCGACCCCATTGTCCTGGTTGCGGTTGCCAGTGCTCATCGCGGTGAAGCTTTCAAGGCGTGTGAGTTCATTATAGATTTTTTAAAGACTCGTGCCCCTTTCTGGAAGAAAGAGACCACCGCGGATGGTAGCCGGTGGGTTGATGCCCGTCATACTGATGATGAAGCCGAGGCGCGTTGGCAGAGTTAAACCCTCCGTTTTATTATTCCACTTGGATTTAACAGGAAAGCGCTATTTTAGTGCTGGTAAAGCCATTTCATTTCAGGGATGCTGGCCTTTACAACAATTAACATCAAAAAAGCATTGGTGCTGGCAAAAAATAATCAAATGACTATGAAAATGATCAATCATCGTAG
>JAMOMH010000208.1 GCA_027068675.1 Sedimenticola sp. | reverse complement strand
TGATCTCTCTTTTCACTTGCTCATCAGGAATAAACTCCTGTTCTAATCGCCCCTTATTTAGCTTGATAAGATGAAGATAGAGTTGCTGCTCCTGTTCTGTGAGCATAGATGGTGCTGATTGATTGGCAATTACCGTTTCAGAAACAGTATATCGACGGCATTCATCAAAGAGTTTTTGCTCCATTAAAAGTGCCGTTACAGTCGGCTGGTGATCACGTACTGTGGCAAGCATTGTTAAACCCCAGGTATCAATGTCTCCCCAATAGGCGATATTTTTGTCACTGATCCAACGGGCTTTTAGCCAGCTAAGATTGAGGCCCGCTCCTAATATGGCAATGGTTCCAGGCAGCACTGGCAATTGGTAGAGACTGCGCTCATTCTCTACAATAAGCAGATGACGCCCTGGTAGTGCCGTTTTTGCCAGTTCGCTGCTTCTCACTCGCTGCTGACTAAAAGGCAGCAACCCAATCTCTAATGGTGCAACCAGTAGCCAATGTTCGCCCTCATCCTGTGCACCCAAAAATGATTCTAAACCTTGCTCCAGTGCTTGTGGGTCAAATCGTATTTTGAGCAGTTTGGTTAACAAAGAGCGGTTACGCTCAAAAAACTTGCTATCACAACCCGCTACTGAGAGTGCGCGCAAGGGCCTACCATTGGCGCAACTGGGTGTTAGCTGCTGTGCCACTTCACAGGCTTGAATGATCTCCTCAGCTCCCTTGGAGAGTAACTGTTGGCGTTGGCAGATTATGCTGGGATGAAATAGTGGGTTTGTATGTTTGATAATGGTTGAGAGCAGTAGATACTCTTGTTGTATGCTTTTATTGGCTATCGCTTCAACCCACTCATCAGCACAATTGAGTTGCCAGCTGATCGGCAGTTGGACGGCTTCTGCGGTGCTGCGAAAGTTAACAAGTTGCCATATAACCTCCCCTTCTTTTATGTTTCGCCAGTTTTCAATGTGCCTTCTAACGGCTGAAATATGATGTGTTATTTCTCTTGGGCTGGGTTTACCTATCGGTATGATAAGTGGCCACTGTTCACTCTCAAGCAGCCGTTTTTCACGCAATTCTCCATTTTTCCACTGCTGCTGCAGTTTTTGCCGTAAAAGCTCGGGAGATTTCATTCGCGCTCCAAGCGTTTTTGGGCCTGTTGATCCAGCTCTTCCCAGCTGAGTGAGGTGGTGGTGGCACGCAGTCCACGCCGATGTACTAGAATGGCTGAACGTGTATGTGAGCGCAGCAGACGCATCTCTTTATTGGGTGTGATGAAAAGGGGGTGTAGGCCAAATTGGCGAAGGGCATCAATGATACGAGCAGCGACAGCTTGTGAGCTTTTTGAGAAGGCTTCATCAAGTATTACGGTGCCAAATAGAGGGCGTCCCATACCATCTGGGCAGAGGGCGTAGCTCAATGAGGCAGTGAGAATGTAGCTGGTGATAATCTCCTTTTCTCCACCACTACCCCCTTGTGAGCCGGTGCGTATTTCGATCACCTCCTCACCATCACGTTTGATAACGGCTACATAGAATTGTAGGCGATAACGTGGATCAAGCAGTGCTCGTGCACCTCGGGTTTTTTTTCGTTCAACCGCGTCACGTAGTTGATGAATTACCTCAACTAATGCACGGTAGTGAGACTCACCATCATCCTCTTTTAGTGCTGCACTGCGTAGTTGCCGCTGGGCCTTTTGGATTGATGTGAGGGTCTCATGGATCACCCTTTTAGGTCTCAGTTGTAGGTAATGTCCTGGCTGAAAATCAACTTTAACCATGGTTCGGTTGAGTTCATCAATACGCTCTTCGATGATGGAGACCTCATTTTCGATATTGACCAGCAGCTGGGTCACCCCCTCATCAGATGATTTGTTCAGGTAGGCAAGGAAGCGTTCCACTTTCTCTGGCAGTGCCTCTTTGGTAAGTAGTTGTAACTGTTGCAGATAGTTGGGGATATCAGCAATCTCAGTACCCGCTTCGGCGAGTGCTCCGGTATCTTTCTGTTTGGCACTGCTCATTAACCGAATCAATCGATTGATGCTGGATGAGAGCTTACTATTAGTGGTTTGAAGCTGCTTTTGTAGTTGGTTATTGGCTACTCGCTCCTGTTCATCTAACTGTTCAATCTCATCAATGCTAACAGCTTTGAAGTGACTCTCAGCCAGCGTTTGTTGCTCTACTGAGAGGCCATTGCCTATCTGTTTGAGTAAGCTTTTTACTTGTGATGCGGCTCGCTCTTGTTCAACCTGTAGACGACTGCTTTTCTGTTCGCTCTCAAGCAAATGTTGCCGTAACTGTAGGAGTGTAGTTTTACCCTCTTCCCATCGTTGTTTTGCTCGGGCAGTGTCGGAATTAGGCTTTTGCAACTGTTCAAGTTGTTGTTGAAGT
>JAMOMH010000207.1 GCA_027068675.1 Sedimenticola sp. | reverse complement strand
GCCTAAAGCGCGTTCAATGGCTCCTCGCCAAATCTTCTCCTCAGTTTTGACCTCTACCAGTTCAGCAACATACGCCACTGTATCCGCATCAAGATTGAGTGCTTCACTTAGCTCCTGTTTGAAGTGGAGATAGAGGCTGGGGATATTGGAGTGATTGTTGTTTTTGGCCTCTTGCAAGTCAGTTTGTAGGCTCTTTTTACGTGCCTCAGAGGTAAAGAGTGCCCCACCCTCTTGGTCTCGCTGCTGCTCAAGTGTAGTGAGCTGTTGCTGTTTTTCTGTACACAGCTGCTTACCTTGCTGCTGGTTAAGCTTCAACGAAGCCCTTGAGAGAGTGGGTTCAAGATTCAGTGCATGGGTTAGACGCTGATAATCATCAGCCTTGAACTTGCTATTACGATAGATCTTCTGCTGTTGGGAAATCTGCTGTTCCAACTGCTCAATATTGCCACCACCCTGCTCAATATAGAGCCGATGGTATTGCTCTACCTCTCTCTCCTGATGCTGCTGGTTATCCATCAGTTCTGCCGATATCATGCGGCATTTAGTAAGCTGATCGATCAGCACAGTTTGGCGACACTGCCAAAAGTGATGCCCTTGCGTAGCAAACCATATTGGTAGGATATGGCTCAGTCGAATAAGCTTTTCAACTCTCTGCTCCCTGCGTTGACGAATCTGCTCTTCAGTATCAATGGGCAGCAGCGATTGCTGTTGGCTGCGGGCAATCTCTAGCTCTTGGTGAATCTCTTTGAGATCATCGAAGCCAGTCACGACATCAGTGGCTCTTTTGAAGGCCGATTTATCCTCTAAAACCAGCTCTCTAAATAGCTCATCAATGCTGTTAAGTTGCTTTAAACCTGCTGCACGATTGAGCAGTGAAAAGGCGTTTTTACCCACTTCAAAGAAGCGTTGTAGCTGGGCTAGGTAGGCCGTTTTGCTCTCATGAATAGTGGTGCTACTCTGCTCCCGAACGAACTGTTTAACGGCTTTTGAACCCCCCTCTCGATGCAGAGTTAACCAGTTGGTAATGTCATATTCTGCATCACGACTGAATAGCCAAAGCCGTTTCAGGTCGCTCATTGATGAACTGCTGCCATTGATCCAGAAGAGTGCGGTTAGTGTTATCTGTTGTTTGCCATTACTGAATAGAGCACTCAGGGCGGTAACGGTTGTGCCACTCCTGGCAATGTGTGCATTATCGCCACTCTCATTACCCTCACCAGAGACACCTCGTATATAGGAGATCAGATCTCGATCGCTCTCATGACCCCCAGTAGAGGCGAGATTGTAGAGTGGACGGATGGCAATTAGGGTCATGATGGCATCGACCAGTGTGGTCTTTCCACTGCCCGTCTGCCCAATAATGGCGCTGCCCTGCGGGTCGATATCAGCCCGATGCAGACCGGAAAATGGCCCCCAGTTGTAGATCTCTAACTGTTCAATGATATAGGGCGAACGATTTGAAAGCGTTTCAAACATCACACCTTGTTTGGCTCGGCTCACTCACTACTCTCCTGTTTGCTCTCAGCTTGCTGTTGGAAAACAGTCAACAAATTTTTCAGGTTTTCTGGGTTAGCAAGATGCACAATCAGTGGGCGAATGGTGACCTGATCATTTTTGTTCACCTCAGAGACCAAGCCGTGGCTGCGTAACTGCTCTAGCAATTGGCGCATCCGCTTCATGTCGTGGCTATCACTTCCTGATTCACCAAGAAATTGATTTATCTCAGGTATCAGTTCATCAAGATGGGCAACAGATGAGGTATTACCGATCCCTACTTCCATTTCATGTGCAATATAGAGTCGTCGCAAAATAGCAACCAACAGCGACTGTTCCAGGTTGAAGCGTTGGCGACGTACCAGTGGATGGCTCCACTCATCCCGTTCACTATCGGTATAATTTTGAATAATGGTAAGAAAAGCGATACCACGAATATCATCAATCTTCAGCGCCATATCGAGTGGCTCTAGAATGAGATCAATATCTGCCTGAGAGGTGAGTGCCGTACGATAGAGATTGGGTTTTTGTTCCATCTCTAGCACGCCATATTTGAGTAGTTCCTGAAAGGCACTTTTGATCTGTTTTGGAGTGACTGCGAGGGGTATTTCTGGCTCTTCAGTGCTCATCATAACTCCAAGTTAATATGCTTTAACTGGTCACTGCTCAACTTAACTTTAGGCAAGGTAAAACGGTGTATTTTCCCCTCTGAGTCACTTAAGTCAATCTGCTCCTGCTCACTATCAAGTGAGATTCCAGCCTCAAGTGCCATCGTCAGCCACAGCGCCACCGACTCCAGATCATGAGTTGGTGGGATTTTATGGGCAATCTCACCAATGGTCATGCTACGTCCTTCTACAGTAAGCAGCTGTTGTGTCTCCTCCACCAAGGCTTGGCGGTCTAAAGCATCAAAAGATAACCAAAACTCATCATCCACCTCATCAAGGTTGGTGCTCTGCTGCATGAGATCTAGAATCTGTTCAATGCCATCGTCAAGATCTTTAAAGCGAAGGCGTTCCAGCACAGGCAGTGTACTATTAGCGATACCAATAGGGGGGAGTGGTGCTGCCATTCGTCGTGTCGCTTGACGCTGCCAATCAATACCCGCTGCTTGGGCAAAAATATCATTCAATAGTTGCCCCACTCGGTGGTGTTCTGAAGCGAGTCCTGTTTTTAAAAAGCCTTTTACATCGCGTTCTCCGCGTGCCCTTGCACGTAGTACGCTGGCGCTCTCACTGACTAAGCGCAGAATGAGCAGGCGCAGTTCAGTCTGCTGCTCATGGTTGAGTGCTTTATGGGCCACAGGGCGATTGACCAATGAGCGTATCTGCTGCTTCATGTTACTTAATTCAACACTGCGCACGAGCTGCTGCTGAAATGCTTCAAAAACCTTGCCTTCATTGGTCTGAATCAGCTGATCATGACTCTCTAGCAGCGTATCAACAATATCACCACGATGGCTCTGCTCACTGATAATTGATTTTCTTAGGCGCTGATCGGCCTCTCGGTAGGAGTCCTCCACTCGGCGGAAATCATTGCGTAAGCCCATCGCCAAATTGTAAACCTCACGGATCGCCTCTATTGCCGCCTGCTCTGGCAATAACTTCATTTCGCCCCGTTGCACAGCCGCTAACTCAGCCTCAAGTGTGGCGATCTTGTGGCGTATGACACGCTCACGGCTTTTGGGGTCGGGGTTGAGGGTTGATTCAAGGTTTTCTATTTCACGTTGAACGATAGAGAGACGTGAAGCGGTAGAGGACATGATGCGGTTGTCTAGGCCATCAACAAAACGGAAGGTAGCCTCAAGGGCATCGGTAGCAATCAAGCGCCCTTCGCGTTCAACCACTAGGCTGCGCCGAATCCACTGGCGAACCTCACGTCTCGCCTCTAATAGATAGTTACCACCGCTCTCGATCTCGCCCGCTTCGTGTGAGAGCTGTAGCATCTCACTCAATAGCTGATGGGCGGCTTCGATATCGATGCCATCCAAACTCTCATCAAAAAGCGTTTTCAGTGAAGCGATCACCAACGGCCCAGTATGGGCAACCAGCAGCTGCCAAGCAGGATGGTGTTTCTTTAGCCCCAAAAGGAAGGGGAGATTGGATTGGCTAGTCTCTGTCACGTTACCTGATTGTTCAGAGCCTCCCTAAGTAATAGAGAGCCCTGCTTTAGTGGCCAGCTCAACAAACCCAGGAAATGAGGTGTCTACATTTGCACAGTCATTGATGATGATGGGCGATGAGGCGCGTAGTGAAGCCATTGCAAATGACATGGCGATACGATGATCACCGTGGCTATCAACAGTACCACCACCAATTTGACCACCTTTGATGATTGCACCATCTGGTGTGCCTTCAATATCGATGCCGACAATTTTTAAACCATCCACCATTACCTGAATGCGGTCACTCTCTTTAACACGTAGCTCTTCTGCGCCGGTTAAAGTGGTTTCACCTTCTGCACAAGCTGCGGCGATGAAGATGGCAGGAAATTCATCAATGGCGAGCGGTACTTGATCTTCTGGAATCTGGATGCCCTTTAGTGGGCTGTAACGAACACGTAGATCAGCTACAGGCTCTCCACCCACGGTGCGCTGATTAAGTACCTCAATATTGGCACCCATATCACGTAGGATGTTGATGACACCTATACGGGTTGGATTCATGCCAACATGGTTGAGTGTGAGGTCTGAGTCTGGGCTGATGGTGGCACCAACAAGAAAAAAGGCTGAGGATGAGATATCGGCAGGCACATCAAGAGTACATGCTTTTAGTTTGCCACCCCCCTTGAGTGAGATGCGGTTACCGTGGGTCTCTACTGGGTAGCCAAAACCATTTAACATGCGCTCGGTATGGTCTCTGGTGGGTGCCGGTTCTGTGACATGGGTTTCACCATCGGCATAGAGCCCCGCCAGTAAAATAGATGATTTGACCTGTGCACTCGCCATGGGCAGTGTGTAATCGATAGCTTTTAGCTGTTTCACTGGCTTGATATGCAGTGGTGCGGTGCCATTCTCATCGCTCTCAATTGATGCACCCATCATAGCCAGTGGATCAGTCACTCGGCGCATGGGACGACTGGAGAGTGATTCATCACCCGTTAGCGTGAGATCTAGCTCTTGACCTGCTAAAAGGCCCGATAACAGGCGCATTGAGGTACCTGAATTGCCCAAATCGAGCGGTGCTGATGGCTGTTTTAAGCCAGACATGCCAACGCCGTGGATGCGCACCCTACCCTGATCAGGCCCTTCAATTTCAACGCCCATATCACGAAAGGCACGCAGGGTTGCCAAGCTATCATCACCCTCTAAAAAGCCTTCAACTTCAGTTATTCCTTCCGCTAGTGAGCCAAGCATAATGGAGCGATGTGATATGGATTTATCACCAGGAACACGGATAATACCCGTAAGTTTTCCACCAGGTTGGACGTTAAACTTAATGTTGTTTGTCATATAAATATTACTGCCTAATGTCTATTGATTTGATCTGTTACCACATCAAATCATCGGGTATTTGGTAATCGGCATAGGGGTCTTCATCGCCCTGCTCTTCTACTATTAATTCGTTGCGATGAATCACAATCTCTTCATTACGAAGAGTTATTTTATCAGCCACAGGAGTGGCTACTACTTCATAGCCCTCATCAAACCTGACGATAGCCAGCCGTCCTTTACTCAACTGCTGGTGCATTTTTTCGGAGAGGTG
>JAMOMH010000206.1 GCA_027068675.1 Sedimenticola sp. | reverse complement strand
CGTATGTGTAAGGCCTACCAGGAGCAGGGTGATCATGAGGCGCTACTAGCGGCTAAAACGCTACTGGATGAGCAACAAAATATCAGTAATATTGAACGTGAGCGTCTGCTTGGTTATCTTGAAGGCGGTGGCCGAATTATCTTAGTCGAGCCACAACCGCTGCTGACCAAAGCATCAAAAATGCCAGGTTTGGATGGGCAGAAGATGTCTAAGTCCTACCACAACACTATTGCGTTGCGTGACTCACCGGATCAGGTTGAGAAGATGCTGCGTACGATGCCGACTGATACTAACCGTGTGCGCCTCACTGATCCAGGTGATCCGGCCCGTTGTCCTGTTTGGCAGTTTCATGAGGTCTACTCTGATGAGAAGACCAAAGCGTGGGTCACTGAGGGGTGCAAAACAGCCGGTATTGGCTGCATCGACTGTAAAAAACCGGTTATTGATGCCGTCATTACAGAACTTGAGCCTATGCAGGTGCGGGTAAAAGATTATGAACAGCAGCCTGAGTTGGTGCGTAAAGTGATTGAAGAGGGTAATTGCAAGGCCCGCGCTATTGCTCAGCAGACCATGCAAGAGGTGCGGCAGGTGATGTCGCTAAATCTTTAGGAACCCTCTGGACAGATCATGATTATTTTAAACTGGCAGAAATTACCCCAGTTTAGCCCAAAGATTGGGGCGATTTTATCTCAGCCTAAATGTAGCCCGACTTGCTCAGAGGTTGTTTGATGCAAGATGACTTCACTCTGGTTGAGAGCGTGACAGCGTCTGCCGAACAGCAGGAGATGCCATTTGCGATTGTCCAGGGTGAACCGTTAGCGACGCCACCGAAGGATCTCTATATCCCACCCGATGCGCTGGAGGTGATCCTTGATGCCTTTGAAGGCCCTCTCGATCTGCTGCTATATCTGATCAAGCGACAAAACCTTGATATCTTAGAGATCCCTGTTGCCGAGATCACAGAGCAGTATGTTCACTACATTGAGATGATGGGTGAGATGCAGTGGGAACTTGCGGCAGAGTATCTGGTGATGGCAGCGATGCTGGCTGAGATAAAATCACGCATGTTGTTACCCCGCACAACTGATGAGGAGAGGGAAGAGGACGATCCACGCGCTGAATTGATCCGTCGTCTACAGGAGTATGAACGCTATAAGCAGGCTGCAGAGGATATTGATGCGCTGCCTCAACTTGGGCGTGACACCTTTCAAACGGGAGTTGATGTTGAAGATAAACAGGCGGAACGGCCCGAGCCACAGCTCTCACTACAAGAGCTTTTACTCGCCTTTAATGATGTTTTGAAACGAGCGGATATGTTTACAACACATCGGGTAGAGCGTGAATCTCTCTCGGTGCGTGAAAAGATGTCTCATATTTTAGAGCGTCTCTCTGCGGATCATTTTATTGAGTTTAAAGATCTGTTTGATATGAGTGAGGGTCGCCAGGGCATTGTGGTCTCATTTCTGGCTATTTTAGAGCTGATTAAAGGGGCGCTATTGGAGTTAGTGCAAAATGAGAGTTTTGGTCCAATTCATGTAAAGGCACGATGAACGAATGCTAGACAAGAGTAAACAGATTATTGAAGCGGCACTACTTGCTGCGGGGCGGCCCCTGCTAATTGATCAGATGCTTGAGTTATTTGAAGAAGGTGAACGCCCAGAGCGTAAGGCATTACGTGAACTGTTGGCTGAGATTGGTCGAGATTATGAGGGACGAGGTATCGAACTACAGGAGGTTGGTAGTGGTTTTCGTATCCAGGTACGTGCAGAATATACCCCATGGGTCTCTCGTCTCTGGGCTGAACGGCCATCCCGTTACTCCCGTGCATTGATGGAGACATTGGCGTTAGTCGCCTATCGTCAACCAATTACACGTGGCGAGATTGAAAATGTGCGTGGTGTAGCGGTGAGTACCAACATCATCAGGTCACTTACTGAACGTGACTGGATTCGTGTTGTTGGCCACCGAGATGTACCAGGCAGGCCCGCATTATATGGTACAACCCGTAATTTTTTAGACTATTTTAGTTTGAAAAGTTTGACTGAATTACCGACACTCTCTGAAATTCGTGATCTTGATTCGATTAACCACGAACTTGAGTTAAGAGAGCCAGGTATAGATAAACCAATTGAAAAAGATGAAGTAGCAGATGAGTAACAAGATGTCCGAGTCAGAAATAGAGCAAGTCAGTGAAGAGTCAAATGAGTTGAAGGGTGAACGTCTGCAAAAGGTGTTAGCCAATGCAGGGGTTGCATCCCGGCGTGAAATTGAGCGCATGATTAGCGCAGGACGTATTCGTGTTAATGGTAAAGTGGCATCACTCGGTGATCGGATTGAGACCGATGCCAATAACAAAATTGAGCTTGATGAACGTGTTATTGGTAATAAACGCCTTGCGGGCCCTGAAGAGCGTCGAACAATTATCTATAACAAACCTGAGGGAGAGCTGGTTACTCGGCACGATCCTGAAGGACGCACCACCATATTTTCACGCCTACCAAAATTAAAGCAGGGCCGGTGGATCTCCATTGGTCGGCTTGATATCAATACCTCCGGCCTACTCTTATTGACAACAGATGGTGAACTCGCCAATCGTCTGATGCACCCCAGCAAAGCTATTGAGCGTGAATATGCAGTACGTGTATTAGGTACAGTTGAAGAGGATCATCTAAAACAGCTGACGGCTGGTATTGAGTTGGAAGATGGCCCCGCCCGTTTTGAAGAGGTGGTGGTATCAGGTGGCACGGGGGCTAATCGTTGGTTCCATGTTGTCATCGTTGAAGGCCGCCAACGTGAAGTACGGCGTTTATGGGAAGCTGTGGGTACCCAGGTAAGCCGTCTAAAACGGGTTCGTTTTGGTTCTGTTATTCTTGACAGTAGTGTAAAGGCGGGTCAAAACAGAGACTTAACTGAGAAAGAGAGCAAAACACTGCTTGAATTGGTGGGTATGGAGGTTGAAGAGCCAGCTCGTAAACCAGAGAGTAAAGCTACTCGTCATGTAGAGCGCCCAACACGATCAACCACTCGCCAAGCTGAGTCTCAACGTGCAAAACCTAATGCGCAAAAGAGAAAATCAACACGCATTCAAAAGAAGAAGTCACCACCTCGCCAGCGATAAAGTAGATGAGATGAAAGAGAGGAGCCAACCGCCACTTAGGTTAACCCCACACTACTCTAATCAGTTGCTGGGGTATCTTCTGGCAACGCATCTGATCGCTTTGCTCACGGTTATTACTGTCGTGAGGCCTTGGTGGTTTGCTGTTGGATTGGTGGTGGTTACTCTATTTTCACTCATTCACAGCTACCAGCGTCACCTACAATATCGTGGTAAAAATACGCTTAGATCGGCGGAGATTAATGGCCAAAATGAGTGGCGGATTCAACAAGCTGATGGAGCAGAGGTTGCTGCACAGCTACAGTCAAATAGTTATATCCACCCTAGATTAAGCGTACTCAACTTCCGCAATGAACAGGGTAGGCGACAAAGTTTGGTACTGCTACCTGATGGTATTGATGCGGCTATTTTTCGGCGTCTGCGGGTAAGGTTGAAGATGCAGCAGTCAGCATAAAATAATCATGACTTGTTCAGAGCTTCCTTAACGCATTTCGCGGATTTTTTTGATGGCCACCGTTGCCGCTTTACGTTGTTCACCAAAAAAGTTGTCGGCAAAAGCGTAACCATCCGCCCAATCTGGGTAGGCAGTGGAGAAATCGGCCAACTTCTCTTCAAGTGTTGTGATGACATCTTCTGTTGAGTCTGAGGCTTTTATTACGCCATCAACGACCATTGCATCCAGTGTCTCTTTTAGCAACGCGAGAAATTTAGAGAAGGCTTTGGCCCCTTTATCTTTGCCAAAGAGCGTCTTTTTTCCACTATCACGTTTTACACATGTCATTGCCATAATCAGCTTGGTGAGTTTGGCAAATGCGGTGGGCATTATCTTAAGGTTCTCTTTTTCAAATGAAGTTGGTTTTCCCATGCTTTGCTCCAAATCTCAAGGCCAATCGGTATGATTTAGGCGCTATTTTAATCTAAATAGATGGAGAGTTGTTGGTTTGTCAGTGGATTATTCAGAGGGGAGAGAGCCGTTTTGAAAAAGTTATAAATCTTCCCAGCGTATGAGAATCTCAGGTGGAAAGCAGACTCTAGCTTCTAGCCGTTTTAAATACTCATCCGCTGCAGTTGGCACCTCTATCTCATGCTCTTTTGACCAGATGATGAGTTGATAGAAGTAGATATCTGCCAGTGTGAATTGATCAGCGGCAATGTAGTCGCACTCATTAAGCCATTGCCAAACAGGTTTGATGTTCTCTTTTACCTGGGAGATAGCATCTTGGTAGGTTCCTTTAGGCCAGGTATACAATGCGCTTGAGCGACTATCCTGTTCGGCAACCCAGAGATAGGCCTCGATTTCAGTCAGGCCGTAGTGGATGGCCTTTCTATATTTGTAGGTCGCTTTTGGTTCTGTTGGGATCAGTTTTTTTGTTGTAGAGAGGTCATTTAGGTACTCAATAATAGCGAGTGATTCGGTAAAAACCTCACCATTATGTGTCAAAACGGGTACCTTTCCAGAGGGGTTCAGGCTTAAAAATCCTTCTGTTTTTGTCTCGCCCTTAAAGGGGTTGAGCCTAACTACCTCATATGAGTAGCCAAACTCTTTTAAGGCCCATAAGACCCTTTCGGCTCTTGTTCGGAAGGGGTATGCGTATAAGACAAATTTATTGCTATTCATCTGCTTATGCCTAGATAAGGCCCATGCCTTCCGTCTGGCTGACTAAACGGTCAGTCACTTGGCCTGCGTTGCCCAGTTTAATCATTAGACGTACATCGTTAGCAGAGTCTGCGAATAGCAGTGCATCATCATAACTGATCTCACCATCAACATAGAGTTTGTAGAGTGCTTGGTCGAAGGTACACATGCCATGCTCTTCTGAGCGTTTCATTAGCTCTTTTAGCTTAGGAATATCCCCTTTGCGGATTAAATCTGAGATAAGGGGGGTGTTGATTAAAATTTCAACAGCTGCTCGACGCCCTTTGCCATCAATTTTCCGTATGAGTTGTTGAGCAACGACTGCTCGCAGATTAAGTGAGAGATCCATTAGTAGCTGTGAGCGCTGATCTTCTGGAAAAAAGTGCATGATTCGGTCTAATGCTTGATTGGCATTATTGGCATGTAGTGTACTGAGGCAGAGGTGTCCGGTTTCAGCAAATGCGATGGCGTGCTCCATCGTTTCACGGGTACGGATCTCACCAATAAGGACGACATCGGGTGCTTGTCGTAGGGTGTTTTTCAACGCCACTCCATAGGAAGCCGTATCTAAGCCAACGTCACGCTGGGTGACGATGCATTGATCATGGTTGTGGATAAACTCGATGGGGTCTTCGATGGTAACAATATGGCCTGAGCTTTTACGGTTACGGTAGCCAATCATGGCAGCCAATGAGGTTGATTTGCCTGTGCCTGTTGCGCCAACAAAAATGACTAGGCCACGTTTTGCCATGGCTAAGTCACGTAATATTGGCGGGAGGTTCAGCTCCTCAAAGGTGGGGATACGCGTTTCAATACGACGAATAACCATGCCGGCTGAATCTCGCTGGGTAAAGGCACTCACTCTGAAACGACCGATCCCTTTGGCGGTAATGGCAAAGTTGCACTCTTTGGTATCTTCAAACTCATGTTGCTGTTTTGGAGTCATCACAGCATAGACATAATTGGCTGTCTGTATGGGGGTCAGTGGTGCTTTTGAGGTGGTGATGATGCGCCCATCTACCTTCAGAGAGGGGGCGCGTCCAGCTGTAATAAAGAGGTCTGACGCCTTTTTCTTAATCATTAGAGAGTATAACGAGTTCAACTCTAAGCAGAGTTTACGTGTCATCTCATCCCGTAGATTTTTGTCTGTCACAGTAATTTGATCCTTCACTGTATGCCCCCTAGGTAAAGAGATCTTTGTTCATGGCCTTGTTACGGGCATCCATTCGGCTGATGATGCCTTTGCTAACCAGCTCTTGTAGATGTTGGTCGAGTGACTGCATGCCGAGTGCTTGTCCTGTTTGAATGGCTGAGTACATCTGTGCCACTTTGCCTTCACGAATCAAGTTACGAATGGCCGGAGTGCCAACCATGATCTCCCAGGCGGCTGTTCGGCCGCCGCCAATTTTTTTCAGTAGTGTCTGAGCAACCACTGAACGGAGTGACTCTGAGAGCATGGAGCGAATCATACTTTTTTCACCCGCTGGGAAGACATCAATAATACGGTCGATAGTTTTTGCCGCTGAGTTGGTATGCAGGGTGCCGAAGACTAAATGGCCAGTCTCGGCAGCGGTTAGTGCTAAGCGAATGGTCTCTAAATCACGCAACTCACCGACGAGGATAATGTCAGGATCTTCACGCAGTGCTGAGCGTAGCGCTTCACTAAAACCGAGGGTATCACGGTGGACTTCACGTTGGTTGATAAGACATTTTTTACTGTTGTGTACAAACTCGATTGGGTCTTCGATGGTTAGGATATGTGCATAGTCAGTATCGTTTTTATAGTCGATCATCGCGGCTAAGGTGGTCGATTTACCAGAACCCGTTGGGCCGGTAACCAGCACGAGGCCGCGTGGTACATCAACAATATCACGAAAGGTTTCGGGGCAACCTAAATCATCAAGGGTAAGCACCTTTGACGGAATGGTTCTGAAAACAGCGGAGGCACCACGGGCCTGATTAAAGGCGTTGACACGAAAACGCGCTAAACCTGGGATTTCAAAAGAGAAATCGGTCTCGAGAAACTCCTCATAATCCTTGCGTTGCTTATCATTCATGATGTCATAAACAAGACCATGAACCGCTTTGTGTTCAAGCGCAGGTACATTGACACGGCGAATATCACCATCAACACGAATCATGGGTGGTAAACCAGCGGAGAGGTGTAAATCAGAGGCGTTGTGCTTAACACTGAAAGCTAAAAGTTCAGCAATATCCATAGATAACCCTTATATTTTCTGCTCAAGAACTGTTTTAATTATGTCAGCCAGTGTGTAGGAAATTACACACTAAAAAGCCATTCTAGTATAGACGAAGATAGATAATATTATGTCCCCCATTAACCAGAAAATTGCTGCTATCCAACAACAAATTCTTGATGCTGAGAGTCGGTTTAGTCGGCAATTCAATAGTGTGCAGTTGTTAGCAGTTAGTAAAACCCGAACGGCGAATGAAATTCGACTTGCTCTACAAGCTGGGTTAAGCGCATTTGGCGAGAGCTATCTTCAAGAGGCCCTGGAAAAAATTGACCAGTTGCAGCATGAAAATATCGAGTGGCATTTTATTGGCCGTATCCAGAGTAATAAAACAAAATTGATTGCTGAACATTTTGATTGGGTTCACAGTATTGATAATTTAAAGCATGCCAAACGCCTTAACAGCCAACGGCCAGATGAGTTGCCACCACTAAAAGTCTGTCTGCAAGTTAATGTAAGCCAGGAAGAGAGCAAGGGTGGCTTCATTCCTGAGTTGATGCCATCTGTGATTGCTGAATTTGAAATGCTTCCACGATTAGAGCTATCGGGCCTAATGACTATTCCTGCACCTGCCGGTAGCTTTGATGAACAGCGACTGCCTTTCCAGCGTTTGAGCCAGCTTAGAGATCAATTGGCGGATGAAAGGTGGCCGCTGGAGACGCTATCAATGGGGATGTCGGTTGATATGGAGGCGGCCATTGCTGAAGGGGCCACCATTGTCCGTGTAGGGACTGCTA
>JAMOMH010000205.1 GCA_027068675.1 Sedimenticola sp. | reverse complement strand
CAACCATAATACCCTCACGTAATAGCGCTTGTTGCATTTCTATGACAGTGGTGTTACTGCCTACAGGTATACTCACAATGAGTGATGGCGTCATGATACCCAGTGACTCTTGGACAATCGCACGCCGTCGTGCTATCTGTTTGTTAAGTAGCTCACATTCTTGTTGAATGTAGTTGAGTGCCTGATGTGCCAGTAGTGTATCAAAAAGAGAGGGTGCCGTCGCATAGATAACAGGCTTGGCACGGTTGATAAGATACGACACAATATGGTGTGATGCCAAAATATAGCCGCCAAAACTACCGTACGCTTTACCCAATGTTCCCATCTTAATATGGTTGGGGGCTACGGTAATATTGTAACAATCAAACACGCCTAAAAGATGTTCTCCCACCACACCGCTACTGTGTGCTTCATCAACAATCAGTAAAGCGTCATAGCGCGCGGCCAACTCAAAAATATCGCGATTGAGTAGATCCCCTTCCATCGAGTAGACCCCCTCAACAACAATGATATTACGGTGCGAGGTTGACGCGTGAAGCAGTTTTTGTAGATGCTCTGCACTGTTGTGTCGAAACGGTATAACCTTGGCATCAATACAGCGTGCCGCCAGCATCCCGCTGGCGTGAAACTTCTCATCGATGAAAAGGGTATCACCCCGACGTGCCAATGCTTCAATCAGTGCAATATTGGCGTTAAAACCGCTCCCTAAGATAATGCCCTCTTCAAAGCCGTTAACCCGACACAAGGCACGTTCAAAGTCTTGATGAATCGGATGATACCCGTTAACCAGCATAGAGGCTTTGGGGGCATGACTCTCATACTCACACAATACATTACATGTAGATGCCAACAGCTCTTTTCGGTGCGCCAATCCCAAATAGTCATTTGAGGCGAAATCAACACGCTGATGAGAATAGATATGACGCTCGCGAAACCGATTGGCTCGCTGTAAGGCGCGTAGCTCTTTGTCGTAAAAGTTCATTACTGTTGAGGTTGCGACTCAAGCTCTTTAATAAAGGCTTCAATCTCGCGAATCCGTGCATCGTTCGAAGGGTGGGTCGAGAGAAATTCCGGGGGTTTCTTAGAGCCGGCAGAAGCTTCTTTCATTCGTTTCCAAAAGGTGACAGCCTCATGAACATCATAGCCGGCTTTATACATCAAGTAGACGCCGATCTGGTCAGCTTCATGTTCATGCTGACGGCTAAAAGGTAGCATTAACCCCACTTGTGATGTCAAACCGTATGCCTGCGCATATAAACCTTGATACTGCGTCGGAATTTTCAGTGCCATGGCCAATACCTGGGCACCAAAATTAGACGCTTGCTGCATCGACATACGCTCGGCACCGTGGCGCGCTAATGCATGGGCAATCTCATGTCCCATCACGGCGGCAATCTGATCATCATTTTGCATCAGTTTTAAAATACCGGTATAGAAAAAAACTTTACCGCCGGGCAAACAAAAGGCGTTAAGCACATCCTCATCAATAACATGAAACTCCCACTGATAGGTTGTCTCTCCTGTTACTTTGGCGATACGCTGACCAATACGACGTACCCGTTCATTCAGACGCCGATCGGTACTA
>JAMOMH010000204.1 GCA_027068675.1 Sedimenticola sp. | reverse complement strand
GGGAATCAAAGAGATCTATATCGATGATCTGCGCGAAGAGTTTGTGCGTGATTTTGTCTTCCCGATGATGCGGGCAAATACCATCTATGAAGGTGAGTATCTGCTGGGTACCTCAATTGCTCGACCCTTGATCGCCAAACGTCTTGTAGAGATTGCCAATGAGACGGGGGCCGATGCTGTCTCTCATGGTGCGACCGGTAAAGGCAATGATCAAGTGCGTTTTGAGCTGGGTGCTATCGCACTGAAACCCGATGTTGAGATTATCGCCCCATGGCGCGAGTGGGATCTTAACTCACGTGAGACACTGCTCGCTTATGCTGATAAGCATGGTATTCCGGTTGATGCTAAAAAACGTGATGGTAGCTCACCCTATTCGATGGATGCCAATCTGCTGCACATCTCCTATGAAGGGAATGAGCTGGAAGATCCATGGCTAGAGCCACTTGATGATATGTGGCGCTGGACTGTTGCACCTGAGCTGGCCCCTGATGAGGCGACCTACATCGAACTCGGTTTTGAGAAGGGTGACCTCGTCTCTATAGATGGTGAGAAGATGAGCCCAGCAACGCTGCTGGCCAAGCTGAATGAGATTGGTGGTGCCAATGGTATTGGCCGAGATGATATTGTTGAGAACCGCTATGTCGGTATGAAATCTCGTGGCTGTTATGAGACCCCAGGTGGCACCATCATCCTCAAAGCCCATCGTGCGATGGAGTCACTCACTCTTGATCGTGAAGCGGCACATCTGAAGGATGAACTGATGCCACGCTACGCCAGCCTGATCTATAACGGTTACTGGTGGAGCCCAGAGCGCGAGATGTTGCAGGCGGCTATTGACCACACTCAACAGGTGGTTAATGGTGAGGTTCGCCTGAAACTCTATAAAGGCAACATCTCTATTGCGGGTCGTAAATCTGAGAGCAACAGCCTCTTTGATGAGTCGATCGCCACCTTTGAAGATGATGCAGGCGCATATAACCAGAAAGATGCTGAAGGTTTTATCAAACTGAATGCACTGCGTATGCGGGTTGCGGCCTCTAAAAGGAAGCAATAAACGTATGATCACCTCCGCTCTTCATGGCCGATAGCGGAGGTGATTGAGTTTTTTCAACCAGATCAGCTTTTGATGGATCTCTACATGCTCGGGGTGAGCGGCATTGAGCTGACGGCAATTATTGAAGAGCGTACTGAATTTCCTGATGTCCCCATCATCTTCCTCTCGGGTGAATAGAATATTGATGTGTAGTTGCAGGTACCAAGTATTGGAGATGATTTTATTGCCAAACTTCATAGGGCCTAAGCGCTTGTTAGTTGCCTTCGAATCTAGCAGTGTCCCATACAAAGGAAAAGATCGTAGTGGAAATTGTTATAAGAAATCTTGATGATTCAGGAAATGCCAAAGAATTCATTGATGGCAGTTCCCGTTCTGCTGAAAGGCTTAGAACATCTTATGTGGGTCTAGGCACATATAAGGTAGGTTGGAAATGGTCAGAGCATGCTGGCAAACAAACAGACAAACCATCAGAAAATCATATCGGTTATATCATTTCTGGAAGTTTTGTCGTCAAAGGGGTTAGTGGGGAAGAGAAAATCGTAGGGCCAGGCCAAGCATTTGAATTATCACCTGGGCATGATGCATGGGTGCATGGAGAAGAGCCATGTGTTGCATTAGACTTCGGGTGTACGCAAAAACATGAATCCAGATAACCAATATGCGTGTTGGCAGCATACAGGGTGAATTCAGCTGTCCATCACTGTATCAAACGTGCTGAAGAGCACCACCAGCGGCTTGAGCTCTCATTGGGTTACTATTTCAATGAATCAGTCCTAAAATGAGTTTGATACCCCCATAAATAGGAGAATGATGGTGACAACGTACGGCTACTTGCTGCTACCTCTGCTGTTTCCCATGCTGGCATCTGCCGGTGAGTTGCATCAACTCTACTCAAGGCCAGAAGCACCCACTGGTACAGAGGCTGATTATGGGAAGACATGTGCGGTTATAGAGCAGGAGATCGCGGCATTAATGCCACTAACCTACTCTAAGAAACCAGCATTTGAGAAAGACCCCTACGTGGGTACAGCGGCAACGGTTGGTACTGTCGCTTTTCCTGTTGCGCTAACCTATCTTGCTTATCCGATTGCTTTTGATCATGTTGAACAGAATCAAATTGAAGAGGTAAAGGTGCGCATTGAAGCGCTGCGCCAAGTTAAGGCGAGTAAGCACTGCTTTGAAGATTAGGGTGGCTCTAAATAGGCAGGTTATCTTAGCTGTTTAGGTATCGGTAAATTGCTTAGCTATGTTGTTAAACTCATCCTGTAGCGTAGTGAAAGCTTCTATAATTTCTGGATCAAAACGTGTACCACTATCTGCAAGGATAATGGCTACAGCTTTTTCATGAGAGAAGGGCTCTTTATAGACGCGCCGACTAATTAACGCATCATAAACATCTGCAACAGCCATCAGTTGCCCTGAGAGAGGAATCTCACTCTCTTTTAGTCCCTCGGGGTAGCCCGAACCATCCCAACACTCATGGTGAGAATAGGCCACTTCACGTGCTAAACGTAGAAATGAGGTGCTACCTAAATCATTCTCAGCAGTTAAAATAGCATCTCGGCCATATTGTGCATGCCGCTTCATCTCTGCCCAATCTTCACCCTCTAATTTGCCAGGGTGGAGGAGAATACGATCAGGCACTCCCACTTTTCCAATATCATGCAGGGGGGCTGATTTGAATAGGATATCAATATATTTGTCACTAATTTGATGGCGGAAGCGTGGGTGATCTTGCAGATATTTTGCCAGCAATTTGACATA
This sequence comes from Sedimenticola sp., assembly GCA_027068675.1. Classification (GTDB taxonomy): domain Bacteria; phylum Pseudomonadota; class Gammaproteobacteria; order Chromatiales; family Chromatiaceae; genus JAKITT01. The sequence goes on along the minus strand of JAMOMH010000204.1, from coordinate 27,144 downwards.
GTGTTGTGTGCGACGAATATGGTTGCCGGTCTCATTGTCTCGCGTTTCAGCAAGGGAGGCGAGGCAGTAGATGGCAACATCTTGGGTCTGTTGGATTTCGCGGGTGCGCTCTAATACACGTTGTTCTAACACTTTGTTCTGTGTTTTCAATTTTTTCCACGCATGAACAAGTGCTAAATGTGTTCTAACTCTAGATTTGACGATGGGTGGGCTCATCGGTTTGGTGATGTAGTCAGAGGCTCCCAAGTTAAAGCCTTTTATCTCATCTTCCACCTCACTCTTTACGGTGAGAAAGATAATAGGGATATCTGATGTATTTGGCTGGCTTTTTAATCGACGACAGACCTCATATCCATCCATAGTCGGCATCAATATATCAAGCAGGATAAGATCAGGCGGTGAGTTACTCTCAGCTCTGCTCAGTGCCTGCTCACCATCCTTAGCCACTGCAATGCTATATTCGTCATTCAATAGATTAACAAGCACATCAATATAGAAGCTCTCATCATCAACAATAAGAATTTTATCCCTCTTTGTGCTCATCTTTAGTCTCTCTACTATTCCAGTATTTCAATCAATCGCTCAAGCGTACTACTTGCTTCGTCAAAATCATAACTTCCTACTTGGTCCTTTAAATTTTTGAGGTGTGAGTCAACGTGAGGCGTGCTCTTGGCAGCCCCAATCTTTTTTAACGGTTCAATGACATCTGGATTACCATCTTTTATCATGGTAGATAGGTTTTTGAGTGCATCTATAAGCTCATCATTGCTAAGCTCTTGCACCTTGCTTTCATCATGCTGTGGCACTACAGCATCATCCATAAAGAGGGCTAATGACTCAAATAACTGATTAAATGTGGAGGTGAAATGCTTGGGCAGTTTACCATTCTGTGCAATCTTGCCGGCAAGAATGGCACTCTCTAGATTACGCGCCTCTTTTTGAAAATGTTCTGCACCAATATTACCTGCAACACCTTGTAGGGTGTGGAGACAACGTCTAGCACCATCAACATCACCATTGTGTAGTAATTCAGTGATATTATTTTTATCAGTATGATGACGTTGGTAGAACTCACCCAACAACTTTTTAAATAGTGTGTGGTTGCCACCAACACGTGTGACACCCCACTGAATATCTATTCCAGGTAGCGATTCTGGTGGCAGATCATCTCCTTTCTTAGCAGGCTCCTCTGTAGTCAGATGGGGCATCTCCCTCCTATCGCGCTTCAGCCATCTACAAAGCATTTTAAAAAGCTCATCGGGTGAGACGGGTTTTGAGAGATGCTCATTCATCCCTTGTTCAATGCATCGTTCTCGGTCACCTGCTAATGCGTGGGCTGTCATCGCAATAATGGGCAAATTGGTAAAACGGCCATCCTCTCTGATGTGTTTAGTCGCCTCAAAACCATCCATCTCGGGCATTTGAATATCCATTAGCACTAGGTCAAAATCGGTCTCAAACACTGCTTTAACAGCCTCAAGGCCATTTGAGGCGATGCCAATAACAAGACCAAACCCCTCTAGTAGCTCCCTAGCGACCTGCTGATTGATGGGGTGATCTTCAACCAGTAATACTTTCCCTTGTAAGCGCTCTTTGATTCGCCGTTGTTGCATTAATATGGCATTGGAGGTGATCTCTTTCTCACTACTGAAGACGCGTGCAATTGCATCAAACATGAGTGATGGGTTGATAGGTTTTACGAGGAACCCCTCCACACCCACTTGATCAGCCTGCTGCATCACCTCCTCTTGGCTATAGGCTGTTACCATGATGATGATTGGTAAATCGGCCATTTGTTTGTTTGATTTGATGCGCTGACTGGTTTCAATACCATCCATCTCTGGCATCTGCCAATCCATCAAGACAAGGTCATAGTGGTGGCCTGCCTCTAAACCAGCTAACGCCTCCTGACCTGATGCCGCTAATGTCACGTTGTAGGAGAATGACTCCAACATCTCTTGCAGCACTTGGCGGGCGCTGGCATTGTCATCGACTACCAACACGCTTAGGTTTTGCAGGTTATTATTAAGCAATGGTTTATATTCGATGCACTTAATTGAGTGCTCAAAACAGAGTGTGAAACTAAAGGTACTGCCTTTACCCAGCTCACTCTCAACGCTAATCTCACCGCCCATCAATTCAACCAGTTGCTTACTAATGCTAAGCCCTAACCCTGTTCCACCATACTTTCTCGTTGCTGAGCCATCTGCCTGAGTAAAAGCATTGAAGAGATCTGCTATTTTCTTATTATCAATACCGATGCCACTATCACGTACGCTAAATTGTATTTTCACCTCTTTTTCATCACTTTCAACCATGCGAACACTGACCAAAATCTCCCCAGATTCAGTAAATTTGATCGCATTTTGAGTTAGATTAATCAACACTTGGCCCAATCTTAGTGGGTCACCTTGCAGGCGGGATGAGAGGGCCGGATCACGAGAGAAGAGAATCTCAATCTCTTTCTCCTCAGCTTTCATTGTGACTAGGTTGGCCAAACTCTCCATCACCTCATCAATTTTAAAGCTGGTGATTTCAATATTGAGTTTGCCCTCCTCTATTTTTGAGAAATCGAGGATATCGTTGATAATGCTCAGTAGTGAGTGGGCAGAGCTGCTAATTTTGCTGATGTAGTCATATTGCCTTGGGTTCAGTTCTGAGTGCATCGCTAAGTAGCTCATGCCGATAATGGCATTCATGGGCGTACGAATCTCATGACTCATATTGGCTAAAAACTGGCTCTTAAATTTGTTGGCATCTTCAGCCCTGTTTTTTGCTTTTTGCAGTGCCTTTTCTACCTCTTTTCGATGGGTGATATCAATAGCGACTGAAAGTCCACCCAGATAATCACCACTCTCTGAGAACATGGGGTAGAGTGAATAGAGCACAGGAAAGTGACGACCATCTTTGTGTACTAGTTCAATCTCACCCGTGAGGGTGCGCCGCTCCTCTTTCAATAAACGTATTGTGTTTTGGAAGCTATCTACCTCTTCATCACGGTAGAACTTTACTGCTGGCAAGCCAATGGCCTCTTCTCGTGTATACCCAAATATCACCTCTGCACCTGGGCTGAATTCAATGATTTTAGGCTCATCCTCCCCACTCGCAATAATAAATGAGACCGATTTTGATGCCTCAAAAATAGCACGTAACCGCGCCTCTTTTTCAGCAAGTGCCTCTCTCTGTTGTCGCACCTGTAGAGCCCAAAGTGTGCCGAAAAACATAATGAGCAGAGCAATCACAATAACACGCCATAAGAGGGTGTAATCGGCACTTAAGTCATACTTAATGGCCAGCCATTTTTGTTGAATAGTGGTCTTCTGTTCAGCTGTCAGCTTGTCGAGAGCCTGTTGTAAAATAGGGATCAGTTCTGGCCAATCTTTACGTACACCGATACTAAGGTCGTAGGTGTATTCAGTCGGTGCAGCTACCTTGAGGTTATTGTAACCTTGCTGGCCAATTACAAAACTGGCAACCATTAAATTTCCGATATAGGCATCACCATCACCCTGTGCTAGCCGCAGCAGTGCCTCCTCTGTATCAGGCACCAGAATGAGTGGCAATCCGGGGTGGTCACGCTGCAATAGTTCATGCGCCATATAGCCTATCTCAACAATTAGCTGTTTACCTTTTAGATCCTCCAGGCTGTTTATGTAGGCTGAGTCATTACGGGTAAAGAGGACAAGAGGAAAGTTAAGATAGGGCTTTGTAAAATTGAGGTATTTCTCCTTTTGTTCTGTCCTGGCTACGGCGGGTAGTAGATCAATTTCTCTCGCTTCAACGCGCTCTAAAACCTCTGTCCAGGTGAGATCTTTTGTGGCTATCATCTCAACAGCCAGCATCTCACTTAGGTAGGTGATATATTCTGATGAGATGCCCTGATACACCCCCTGTTCAGAAAAAAATTCAATGGGTGGCCAACTTGGGTCTACCCCTACGTTGATTACTGGGTGTGACTTTAACCAAGCCTTCTCTTTGGCTGTGAACTTAATCGTAGGTTGCTGCTCTTCAATCCACTCGAGCCCTAACCAGCGGTGGCTAATATTACTGTGCTCTTCTGGAGTAATTGCAAGCAATTGTTGGTTGATTTGTGTTAATAGATCGCTTGCATCTTTGGCGACACCCGCTTTATATGAGCGGGTATAGAGAGGAGGGTCTAGTTGGCTAAAGATATTGGGTAAACCATGTCGCTTTAGATAGTAGTTCAGATAGAGGGGCTGGGTGATGATGAGCTGAATTTGGTCATTTGTGATCGCTTCAAAGAGTTCTTGATAGCCCTTAAATAAGACCAAATTGACATCAGGAAAGTGCTTGCGCATATAGCTCTCATGAAAGCTACCCTGAGTTACGCCAACCCGATGTCCCTTTAGGTCATCTGCACTCTCTATGCCCTCGGTCTCAGGGCGAAAAAAAATGTGGTAAGAGCTGCTAAATATTGGCTCAGAGAAGGCCATAAAATCAGCTCGTTTTTCACTCTCAAATAGACCCGCATTTAGATCTGCCTGCCCATCTCTGACCATCATCTGAGTCTCTTTGTTAGTACCACCAACAAAACGAATGGGAAGCCCTGATTTTTCAGACCATAAGCGCCAGAAGTCGATCAAAACACCAGCCGCCTTACCCTCATGATTGAGAAACTGCAGTGGTGCGCTATCCAGCCGAAAAGCTATTGTCACGACATCTTTAGTATTAGTGCGTGCCGACTCTAGCCACTTCTGCTCAATGGCTGCCCGCTCTTCATCTGAGATAGAGGCCATTCCTGCATCAACCAATTTGTGAAGTGCCTGATTTTTATCTGCTAAAACAGCTTGATAGGTCATGGAGTAAAAGGGTGCGCCAGGGAGCCGATGAAAGCGCTGTTCCCTCTCTTTCAGCTGTGTGTAGTAACGTAAATTAACTAATGGAGAGATCAGCACCCGTACATCTCCCCGCCATGCTGCCTCATAAAGCGGTACAAAACTCTCAAATTCTGTCAATGTTGCATTAGGTAAATGCTCTGCGGTATAGCGGCTGGTGTACCCTTTTGGAACGCCAATTTTAAATCCACTCAGCTCTGATAGCTTATTGATACCACTGATACTTCGATCAAGAAAGACAAAATAGTCCTGTGTCAGTAATGGTGATGTAAAGTCAAAAAGCTCATCTCTCTCTTTGGTGTAGAACAGCCCTGCATGGATATCTGCCTGGCCATTGAGAATCATCTGTTGAGCCTGATCCCAACGTGCTTCTTTAAATGTCACATCAATGCCAGACTTCTCTGACCAGAGCCGCCATAAATCGATTAAAATGCCATCGGCTTTGCCGTTGTCATTAGTGAATTTCATTGGAGGCACGCCATTGTTGTAGACAATTACAATGGGTTGTGGGGGGGGGGCTAATAAATGGCTTGTACGATTTACATCACTATAGACTGGGCTAAAAAAGAGTATAAGAAAAAGCAATAAAATGCTTTGCCCAAGGCAGATCCTTTGTACCCCTATTTTTCCCATTGATAGATACCGCAACCAATATTTTGCAAGAAGAATAGAAGCACTATTCTATAAAGTCTACCAAATTCTTTCTGTTTACTAGCGTTTCATTCTATTGGAGTTAACTCCTTGCCCATTGCGTCATAAGATGCATACGTTAGTTGATCGATGTATAAAAAAATAGGAGTAAAAGCTCCTGTCTCTTCAGCCAGTGCAGCATTTTGTTGTGTCAACTCATCCATACTGGTAACGGCTTGGTTGACCTGATCAATACCTGTTGATTGCTCTTGGCTGGCTGCGGCAATTTCAGAGATGATGTCACTCATTTTTTTAATGCCGCCAACAATTTCATCCAATGTCTCTCTTGATTCATTGGCCCAGTCAGCACCAATTTTTACCTTAACAATACTGTCCTGTGGCGTGAATGCCTAGTGAGGTCATCGACTCCAGTTGCTTGGTTGTCTTAAGTGAAGAGTGTGGTGTTGATGATACTGTGTGGTGGGTTGTGGAGAGAGAAAACAGACTTAAATGATCCGTTATTAATGGTCATTTATTTGGTCGTGTGAATTGTAGTGCCTGTTTAATAAATCTATTAATAACAGTGATTTGTGGGGTTTTAATTGGGTTGATGTGTGTGGATGCTGTTTTAGTTAGAAAATAGTTAAAGAATGCTATTCCCGCGCCGATACTCCCATTGTAAGCGAGTGGCAACATGACCTATTGAGATGGGTGTAGTGGGTGCCGTATTTAAAAATATTTTTGCCAAATGTAAGGGGAAAACTATGGCAAGTATTCTTGCAGTGGATGATTCCGCATCGATGCGCCAAATGGTCTCATTTACGCTAAAAGGCTCAGGTTATGAGGTCGTTGAAGCGTCAGATGGAGTTGAGGCTTTGGCGGTGGCTAAGACACGTTCGTTTGATCTGGTTGTTACGGATGTCAACATGCCAAATATGGATGGTATTGAGCTGATTGCTGAACTACGCAAACTGCCCAATTTTAAGTTTACACCACTACTGATGTTGACCACTGAGTCAGGTATGGATAAGAAACAGCAGGGTAAAGCGGCGGGTGCCACAGGTTGGATTGTTAAGCCATTTAACCCTGAGCAGCTCTTAGCTACCATTAAAAAAGTGCTGGGTTAATCTAAGTAGTTTTAGACTGATATAACCCCGGAGGGGCATATGTCGATCGATATGGAACAGTTCCATCAAGTCTTCTTTGAAGAGAGTTTCGAAGGGCTTGATATTATGGAGTCTGGCTTGCTCAATATGGATCCTGGAGCCGCTGACCCAGAAGAGATTAACTCCATTTTTCGGGCTGCACACTCTATAAAAGGGGGGGGTGGTACATTTGGGTTTAACCATATATCCAGTTTTACCCATATTATGGAGACCTTACTGGATGAGATGCGTGATGGGCGACGGCCTGTTACCAGTGAGACAGTTAATGTTCTATTAAGCTCTGTTGACGTGTTGCGTGAGATGCTGACGGCGACCAGTAATGGTGAAGACCATGATGAAGAGCAAGCGAATATTCAGCAAGTTGCATTAAATAAAATCTTAAATGGTGAGGTAGTAACCTCTTCCCCAGACTCAGAGATGAGTTCTGAGACCAGTGAAGCTACCTCCAATGCTGGCAAAAATTTGGGCTGGCATATTGTCTTCCGCCCATTACCCCACATGTTGCGTACGGGTAATGACTCGCTACGTATTATCCGTGAACTGGATGAGTTGGGTGATCTAAAAATCACTTGTGACCTCTCCGCACTCCCCTCACTTGATGAGTATGAACCAGAAGATAGCTACCTTTCCTGGGATATCTACCTGCATGGTGAGATATCCAGAGATGCTGTTGATGAGGTCTTCTCCTGGGTCGATGATGATTGTGAATTAGCGGTGATGGAGTTGGTTGATGAGACTGCTCCCCAAGTGGTTGAAGCCGAAGAGGTGGAAAAACCAACACTGGTCCCAGCGGTTGAAAATAAACGCAGTGGTGAAGATCGTCGTAAAAAAGAGCCACGCAAAGCAGCTGGTAGTACATCGAGCTCTATCCGCGTTGATATCCAAAAAATTGATACGTTGATCAATATGGTTGGTGAGTTGGTTATTACCCAATCCATGCTCTCCATGTTGGGTGAGGATGCTGAAAATAGAGATGGTGACCGAGAGGAGCGCATGCGTGATGGTTTAGCGCAGTTGGAGCGCCACACCCGTGAATTACAAGAGAGTGTCATGCAGATACGCATGGTACCTATCAGTTTTACCTTTAGCCGTTTTCCCCGTTTAGTGCATGACCTCAGCACCAAAATGGGCAAGAAAATAGAGCTGAAGATGACCGGTGAAAATACCGAAGTTGATAAAACTGTCATTGAGAAAATTGGTGACCCATTGGTTCACCTTGTACGGAATAGTCTTGATCATGGCCTAGAGATGCCGGATGAGCGAGTTGCAGCAGGTAAACCCGAGCTGGGTACTGTTCAGCTCAGTGCCTGCCATAAAGGTGGCAATATTGTCATTGAGATTAGGGATGATGGCCGTGGCCTCAATCGTGACAGAATTTTGAGCAAAGCGATTGAAAATGGCCTGGTACCTGAAGATCACACCCTTTCTGATCGAGAGATCTACGAGTTGATATTTATGCCCGGTTTCTCAACAGCCGATGTGGTGAGTGATGTCTCCGGTCGAGGGGTTGGCATGGATGTTGTGCGCCGAAATATTAATGAACTGGGTGGTGGCATTGAGATTGAGTCCACGCCTGGTAAAGGCTCCGCCATTATTATCCGTTTACCACTGACACTGGCCATTCTTGATGGCCAGACGATTGTTGTTGGCGATGAGACCTATATTGTCCCCTTGGTATCAATTGTTGAGTCGATACAGGTGCGTGATGAGCGCATCAATCGAGTGGCAGGGCGTGGTGAAACCTTCAAACTGCGTGATGAGTACCTGCCGGTCGTTCGTCTGCATGAAGTGTTTGATGTTGCTAATCCTAAAGCGAAAGAGCTGAATGAGGGGTTGCTCGTGGTGGTTGAGGGTGAAGGGCGCAACTGTGGCCTATTTGTTGATGATCTGCTGGGTCAACAGCAAGTTGTTATCAAATCACTTGAAGCTAATTATGGAAAAGTTGATGGCATATCAGGGGCAACCATTTTAGGTGATGGTTCAGTGGCACTGATTTTAGATATCCAGGGTTTAATGCGTCTTGCCAGAGAGAGCAAATTGGATGCTGTGGGATGAGTCAATCAGCGATGAAAAGCAAAGGTAGAGCCAATGTCTGAACAGATGGCAAAGAGCATAAGTGCTGAAGAGCATCAAGGTGATGAGTACCTCACCTTTATTTCAGGATCAGAGAGTTATGGCGTTGATATTTTGCGCGTACAGGAGATCAGAGGCTGGGAGGTGGTTACTCGCATTCCGAACTCGCCGAGCTATGTTAGAGGTGTGCTCAATCTTCGTGGAGCGATTGTCCCCGTTTTTGATCTGCGAGAGCGTATCGGCCTCGCCCCTATTGACTACTCGAAAGAGACAGTCGTGGTGGTTCTGAGAGTTAATAATCAGGTAGGTGAACGCAGCATGGGTATTGTGGTTGATGCGGTATCTGATGTACTCAATACGCATGCGGAGAGTATACGTAATACGCCAAAATTTAGCCATGATATTGCGACTGAGTACATTAGTGGTCTAGCAGAGTCTGAAGGCAATATGGTCATGTTGTTGGATGTTGATAAATTGTTAAATTATGACGTTGAATTAGAGCGTTCTGATGTCGAAGAGGCATAGGGAAATGGGGTTTTCAGGAGCAATGAGATGAAAAACAATCAGCCAGTTACCAATATTGAACAGGTCATGGGTGAAGATGATGTTTTGGTATCCAAAACAGATCTAAAAGGGGTGATCACATTTTGTAATAGAGCCTTTTCTGAGATCAGCGGTTTTACTGAACAGGAGCTGTACGGTCAAAGCCACAATATCGTTCGTCACCCAGATATGCCACCGGCTGCCTTCAAAGATCTATGGGAGAAGATGGAGGCGGGGCGACCCTGGATAGGTATTGTTAAAAATCGCTGTAAAAATGGTGACTACTACTGGGTGAAAGCGAGTGTCACCCCCATTATGGATGGTGGGCGTGTTATTGAATATATGTCGGTTCGGAATAAACCGACCGTGCAAGAGGTTAAGGATGCTGAAGCACTCTATCAGCAGCTCAATAATGGCACATTTAAAGGGCCAAATATTGTAGCAAAAGTGACGGCAAAAATAGCGGCTCTAAGCGTCACTCTGAAGTTGCTTTTTATGACGATGGCGGTGGCAATAGCTTCAATTGGTGGAGTGTTTGCTTGGCTGCCAATGAGCATGGCTGATAAACAGATGGTCGGTGCTGTAGTTCTTGTCGGCTTTACAGCACTTTTTACTCTTCTTTCACTCTTTATAAATCGTGTAATTTTGGCCCCCGTTAAAGTTGCGGTGGGGCAGATGCAACGTATTTCGAGTGGCCACTACATTGATGATATTGAGATCTATCGAGAAGATGTGATTGGTGACATGTTGCGTGGTCTGAAATCGATGCAGTTACGGCAAGGGTATGAGGTGCATGATGCACGTCAAAAATCAGAATCGGCTCTGCGTATTCAGACCGGTTTAGATTGTGTTGGCTCTAATGTGATGGTGGCTGACCAAAACTACAACATCATCTTTATGAACCGCTCTCTGCAAAAGATGTTTGCTGATGCAGAACCTCAATTAAAAGAGGCGCTGCCACACTTTGATGCCAGTGATTTGATAGGTAAGTGTATGGATATTTTCCATACAGATATTTCACATCAGCGTGGGATCCTAGATAGTTTACAAGGTACTCATCAGAAGGATGTTGAGGTCAATGGGCTACATCTACGAATTGTTGCTAATGCAGTGATCAATGATGAGGGTGAACGGCTGGGTACAGCTGTTGAGTGGACGAACCGCACGGCTGAGGTCGCTGTAGAGTGTGAAATTGATAGTATTGTTGAGGCCGCCAGTGCAGGTGATCTTACTCGTCGTATTGATCTAGCTGGTAAAGAGGGCTTTTTCAAAGAGCTGAGTACAGGGGTCAACTCCTTAATTGATGTGGTTGAGAATGTGTTTGCTGATATTGCTCAGGTGATGAGCTATATGGCTAAGGGTGATCTCACTAAACCGATAGATAAAGAGTATGAAGGTACCTTTGATCTGGTTAAAGATGATATCAATCATACCCTGATTAATCTGGAAGAGATTGTTAGCAAGATGCGTCTGTCAGTTGATTCGATCACCACCTCATCGGAGGAGATTGCATCAGGCAATACCAACCTATCCAACCGCACTGAACAGCAAGCGAGTGCCCTAGAGGAGACTGCCTCCAGTATGGAGCAGCTAACCAGCACCGTTAAAAATAATGCTGATAATGCCCAGCAAGCGAATCAATTGGCAGCCAGTGCCCGCCAAGAGGCAGAGCATGGTGGTGAAGTCGTCGGCAATGCGGTTGAGGCGATGGAAGATATCAATAAAGCGAGTGGTAAAATTGCTGAGATCATTGGTGTTATTGATGAGATCGCCTTCCAGACCAACCTATTGGCACTCAATGCCTCTGTTGAAGCGGCGCGTGCGGGTGAGCAAGGTCGAGGTTTTGCCGTAGTGGCAACCGAAGTGCGAAACCTAGCCGGTCGAAGTGCCACCGCAGCCAAAGAGATCAAAGGGTTGATCCAGGATAGTGTTGAGAAGGTTCGTGTCGGTGCTGATCTTGTTAATGAGTCGGGCAAAACACTCCATGAGATCGTTGGTGGTGTCAAAAAAGTGGGCGATATCATCTCTGAGATCGCAGCGGCCAGCCAAGAGCAGTCAGCGGGTATTGATCAGGTAAACAAAGCTGTTACCAGCATGGATGAGATGACTCAGCAAAATGCAGCACTTGCAGAAGAGACCTCAGCTGCCTCAACAGAAATGAATGAGAATGCCCAAGATATGGGACGCTTGATGAGCTTCTTCTCACTGAATAGCACTGCAAGAGTGCAGCCAGCTGTGGCGGCGGTGAGTAGAGCAGCCCCACCGGCACAAAGAGCTGCCCCCACCACATCCTCAAATCAAAATAGCTTCTCTGAAGCGAAAAACTTTGAGAGTAGCGGCAGTGATAGTGATGATGAGTGGGAAGAATTTTGAGCCACTCATACTAAAAAAATAGTTGATATGTTTTTAGATAAACAGATAGGGAGAGGGTGATGACAACCGCAAATAGTGTCTCATCAGATGCAGACTCAGAAGATGGGGTTGATGCCCAATATCTCAGTTTTACACTGGGGGAGGAAGATTACGGTATTGATATCCTCCGAGTCCGAGAGATTAAGGGGTGGGAGACGGTACGCACGTTGCCAGATATGCCTGAAAGCATTAAAGGTGTGCTTGATCTGAGGGGGGTTATCGTACCCATTATTGATCTAAGAACCCGTTTTAATGTTGGGAATGCTGAGTACACACCCACCACCGTAACCATTGTATTAACGATCAAGGTAGGTGATGAAGAGCAGGTGATGGGAGTGGTGGTTGATAGCGTCTCAGATGTGCTGGATATCTCAGCTCAAGATTTGAAGGCTGCTCCGAATCTGGGTACACGAGTCAATATACGCTTTATCAAAGGCATGGTGACGCTCGGTGAGCGCATTGTAGTGTTGCTTGATGTTGATAAGTTGATGAACCCTGATGAACTGGGTCTTATTGAGTCACTCACCTAGCCAGAGAGGAATGGATGCGTCGAATAGCGGTTATTAATCAAAAAGGTGGCGTAGGTAAAACCACCATAACAGCCAACCTTGGGCATGCTCTAGCGTTAGCTGGTCACCGAGTGACGGTGATTGATTTAGATCCGCAAGGCCACCTATCAACCTGTTTAGGTATATTTCGCCCACCTCAACACGGTATGGATGAGGTGCTACTAAATGAGGTAGATATCGCCTCAGTAACCATGGTGACACGGGAGTCGCTAATGTTAGTCCCCGCCGGTAATCGGTTGGCAGATGTAGAACAAATGCATGATGGTGGTGCCGCTCGGGCACGATTGTTAATTGATGGGTTGAAAGATCAATTTGAAGGGCAAGATTTTCTTTTGATGGATTGCCCCCCCTCATCAGGTCTACTGGTGACCAATGCTATTTTTGCAGCGGATGAGGTGTTAATACCTACCAGTGGAGACTACCTCTCCTTAACGGGACTGGCCAACTTAATGGTAACGCTAAAGAAATTTGAGCCATACCGAGAAAAACCGTTAGAGCAGTGGATTGAATTGAGCCGTTTTATAAACCGAAGACGGCTGGCAAATGAGGTTAAAGAGAAGTTGCTGAAACATTTCCCAAACCGTGTATTGGCAACACCGATTAGTGAAGCGGCAGTGATGGCTGAGTGCCCAGGTGTTGGACGAACGATCTTTGAGTATCGAAGAACCAGCCGATCAGCAAAAGAGTTTTCTGCTTTAGCAGAAGATCTGATTGAGAAGAGGTGCATGTAATGGTGGCCAAGAAAAAACGCTCACCTGTGATAAAAAATGATCCATTTGAGCTACTTGATGAGACCGTTGGTGAAGTACATGCAGAGCTGGTTGAGTTGGAGAAAGCAGCAAAACCAACGAGCAAAGTAAAAGCGAAGCCCAAGGCAAAAGCCAAACCTAAGCCCAAGATTGATCTGGTTGAAGAAGTAGAAACGGAGAGTGTTATGGCAACTAAAGCGAGTTCGGAGAGTAGTGAGATCAACCTAGGTGATTCACTGGGTATTCAAGATGTTGCTCAGGTTTTAGCAGATATTGGACAGGCTTTTGATCTCGCAATACCGATTGAGTTAAAGGGTGGTGATGTTGACCGTATTGATGGTGCAGGGCTGCAACTTCTCTCTATGTTGATGAAATCAGCAGAGGAGAAAGGCGTTAAAATTAGCTGGAACAGTGCCTCTGAATCGATTATTGAGGGGGCAAAACAGCTGGGGATACAAGATCAACTGCGGCTACAAAATAGCGAACAGGCTGCCTAATTGCTGGTGCCAAACAGAGTGTTGAACGGAGGTGAAATGGAACCATCTATAGCAGAGCAGCCAGATCTTGATTGGAGCCAAGTGCGAGAGACTGTCCGCATGCTCTATCTTGCATCGGCTCAGGTTAGTATGGCTTTACATGAGGGAGACTCATCAATTGAGTCACTTAGCAATAACTTCACAGGCATGATTGGCAATGTCAATACAATGACAAATGCACTCTCAGCTCTGCCTGCAACAGAAGAGAATGCGGCCATTATTGAAGTGATCGAAGAGAATAGCCAAGAGATCTCTGAGCACATGCAGCAGAGCATTATTGCCTTTCAGTTTTATGACAAGCTCTCACAGCGGCTATCACATGTCACCCATGCTCTGGAGGCGCTCTCTGGTCTTGTTGATGATCAGGGTCGCATCTATAACCCCAATGAGTGGAGAGGGCTGCAGGCTAAAATTCGCGCCCGTTACAGCATGAAGGAGGAGCAGATGATGTTTGATCTGCTACTGCAAGGCGGCACGATAGAAGAGGCCCTAAAACGGGGTGAATCATCGCTGCATGATTCATCGGATTGTGATATCGAATTCTTCTAATTCATGCGGTTTTTAGTATGGAGCCGTTACAACGTCGACGCTTTAATAAATTAGGATAAGCTCTATTTTGGAGCGTTGTTTATATTTTAGGTAGCTAATAATGTCTGAACGGAATCGAGAATTTGAATTTACCCAGCGGGATTTTGATTTTCTCCGAAAAATGTCCAATGAACGCACAGGGATCGTTGTCAGTGATGATAAATTCGATATGTTCTACTCTCGATTGTCGCGCCGTGTGCGGGCGCTTGGCCTGAGTAAATTTAGTGAATATTGTGACTACCTGAAATCTGATGGAGAGGGTGAGGAAATGCTTGAATTCACCAACTCTATCACCACTAATTTAACCGCATTTTTCCGTGAAAATCACCACTTTGAGTATCTCAAAAACACCGTTGTCCCTGAGCTAGTAGGCAAGAATGCCGCTGACCGAAAAATTAGAATATGGTCTTCTGGCTGCTCAACAGGAGAGGAGCCTTACTCGATTGCAATGACACTGCATGATGCCATGTCATCAATAAGTGGTTGGGACTACCGCATCATGGCAACCGATATTGACTCCAATGTTCTGACCACTGCATCAAATGGTGTCTACCAGAAGGATCGGGTCAATGGTATTGACAAAAATCTATTAAAGCGTTGGTTCCAGCAAGGCAAAGGGACAAAGGCTGAAAAGGTGCGTGCAAAGAAGAGCCTGCGTGAGATTATTAGCTTTAAACAGATCAATTTGATGTCTGATTGGCGATTACGCCAGCCGCGTGATGTGATCTTCTGCCGAAATGTCATTATCTATTTTGATAAGCCAACAAAAACACGTCTGGTTGACCGTTATGCGGATAGCTTGAAAACAGGTGGCTATCTTTTTATTGGCCACTCAGAATCACTGTTTAATATAACCAACCGTTTTGAGCTGATCGGTAACACTATATATAGGAAAATAAAGTAGATGCCTACTGTTGATGACAAAGCACTACCTGGTTTTGAGCATATCAACCGATATTGGGATCGGGTACATAAGACACAAGCGGCCAAACTGCTGCCAGGTGAGTATTATGTCACGATGAACAATGAGGTGATTACGACCGTCCTAGGCTCCTGTGTTTCGGCTTGTATCAGAGACCGGGTCTTTGGTGTGGGGGGGATGAACCACTTCATGCTACCGATAAGTAATGGTGAAGGGTGGGGTAATGCTGATCTTGTGAGTACAGCCACTCGGTATGGCAACTATGCAATGGAACATATGATCAATGACATCCTCACACATGGTGGGCGACGTAAAAACCTAGAGGTGAAGATTTTTGGCGGTGGTCAAATTATTGCCAGCATGACGAGTGTAGGGCTTAATAATATCAATTTTGTTCGGGAGTATATTGCGGCTGAAGGGCTGACCCTAATTGGCGAAGATGTCGGTGATATCTATCCCAGAAAAGTGGTCTATTATCCAAAAACAGGTCGAGTAAAGGTTAAAAAACTGAAAGAGATGCATACTGACACAATCATTAATCGCGAACGTGATTACCAGCATGATATTGAAGAGAAACCAGTTGAAGGCTCCATTGAGCTATTCTAAAGAGGTTAAAGCTGCATGATTAAAGTTCTAATTGTTGATGACTCCGCACTGGTTCGCCAACTACTGACTAAGATGTTGGATGGTGCAGCGGGTATTAAAGTGGTTGGTACGGCACCTGATCCCTACGTTGCGCGGGAGAAGATTAAGCTATTAAAACCCGATGTGTTGACGCTGGATATTGAGATGCCCCGAATGGATGGGGTCACCTTCTTAGGTAACTTGATGCGTCTGCACCCCATGCCTGTCATTATGATCTCAACCCTGACGGAGAAAGGGGCCGATATCACACTGCAAGCACTTGAGCTGGGTGCTATTGATTTTGTCTCCAAACCAAAACTAGATTTAAGTAATCAGATAGATGATTACTCCCGAGAGATCATCGATAAGGTGAGAGCCGCAGCGGTTGCGAAGGTTCGACCTCTAACGCGCAAACCATCTAAAAGCCAAACATTAGGTACCGGTAGTGAAAAGCTGACAGCTGATGCGGTACTGAGCCGCACGACAAGCAAAAAACATTTTCGCACTACGGATAGAATTATTGGTATTGGTGCATCGACGGGGGGCACTGAGGCGATCAAAGATGTCCTACGGATGTTATCACCTGATATGCCAGGTATTGTGATTTCTCAACATATTCCTGAAGCGTTTAGCGGCCCCTTTGCCGCGCGTGTGAATAATGAGTCGGCATTGACAGTAATGGAGGCAAAGAATGGTCAGCAGATAGTGCCTGGGCATGCCTATATTGCACCAGGTAACCGCCATCTATGTGTTGAACGCAGTGGTGCACGATATATCTGTCGACTCAATGATGGGCCGCTGGTTAATCGGCATAAACCATCCGTTGATGTCATGTTTCGTTCATTGGCACAAAATGCTGGGCAGAATGCAATTGGCTTGATGCTAACCGGCATGGGAGCAGATGGTGCCGAGGGTATTGGTGAGATGAAAGCCGCTGGTGCCGTTACCATTGCACAGGATGAGAAAAGCAGTGTGGTCTGGGGCATGCCGGGCGAGTCGGTAAAACGGGGCTATATTGATGAAGTTCTACCGCTGCTAAAAATCGCACAACGACTGACAGATCTCTCCTAAAAAGAGTGGTTAAAACTGAGTATTAGTTGTAGTAGCTCAAATTTAATCAGAGCCTCCCTAGACTCCATTCACCATTGGATTATCAATCTCCGGTGTTTTTTGAAAACGGAGCTAACAATTAGGTGTCAATTTTATCGGGGCAAACTCCTCTGGCTGGGAGTGGGTTTTTCTTCGGGCTTGTTAGACCACTACCAAATGGTCTCAACTATTGTTGCATCTCTGAGGTTTTGGTCAGCAGTAATGATGGGAGCATTTTTAAGAATTGAAGTGGCAGCAATCAGCTGGTCAGCAGGATCACTGTTTATCTCTGCTCCAAAATTAACTGATCGTTCAGCTATTTCAGGGGTTATCTTTTGAACTTGGTAATTCTGAGATTGAATTATTAAATTTATAAACCCTGAAGTAGTATCATCAATAATAAGGCGTTTCCTGTTAATAAGCATGGAAATTTCCCAAATAGAAATATCACAAATAATTAACTCATTCTCTGCGTGTTTAATCGCCTTTTTTGCTTTATGTGTCAGTTTGCTAGGTTCTAAGGCATACCAAATAATTGCACAAGTATCTAGCAATATCATTTCATTGCTTCCCAGTTATCTTCAGTTGGAGAGAGTACATCATGAATAATTGCAGTTTTAGCCAGCTTTTTAAGTTTGGCTCTGGAAATGTCATGCTGGCTAATAGGGGGAGTTAAGGTGGCTAAAGGAGTGCCTTTTGAAGTTACATTAAGCTGTTCACCATGCTGTACAATTTTAAGATATTTTAATAGGTTGGCTCTAAATTCACTTATGCTTACATTTTTCATCTGAGTTTACCTTTTAATCAACTGTACAATATATACGTACAAGAATAATAAGAAAGGCATAATAATGCAAATTCACTCTGGTGAGCTTGAGGGAGTCCCCCCTTTTTTCATGCACTCCCTAGGCGTTAGTTGTATGGAAAATCGTAGTAGTAGTTAATAATCAGCGCTGGTTATCCATCGTGGCCATCTATCAAAAAATTTACCTTGTAAATCGCCCAGCTAACCCATCAGTACCAATAATTTTTTAATTCCTAGCTAGATTGGATTAAGGTTTTTATTCCTGAAGACGATAACAGGTATATCTTAAGAAAATATATATAGGTCTTACGTGCTGTTAGCGGTTATCAAGGGCTTTTGGAAGCCCATTGTATTAAGTGGCATTTTGGTTGCCATTGCTGTGCTAATGGGCCTGTCTCATAGCGCTATTGGGTTACTATTGCTACTGACTTTTGTTTGGATAGGTTTCTCCTGTTTTCCTCCCTCACCTTGTGAAACCTCTTCACCAACAAGTGCTGAGCAAGCAGGCCACCTGCTTGATAAAAGCTCACGAGAGGTTGCAGCCTCGCTTCAGAATGGTGTGAGTGACATTGTTAAACTACTGCAAGGTGAGCAGGAGCAGGTAAAGAGAGTCGTACAAGATGCCGTTCAAGTGCTGCAAGGTAGTTTTCATGGAATTAATGACAAATCCAAAGAGCAGTTGGAGTTGGTGCAGGCAATAATCCTTAACAACTCAAATGAGGATGACTCATCCAGCGTCTCCTTTGAACAGTTCACAGAAGAGATAGATATCGTTCTTAGATATTTTGTAGAGCATGTTATCTCCGTTAGCTCAGAGAGCATGCTGTTAGTTGAGCAAATTGATGACCTGGTTCTGCATATGGATAAGGCAGAGAAGTTGTTGGTTGATGTAAATACCATTGCTGATCAAACCAACCTGCTGGCGCTTAATGCGGCAATTGAAGCGGCTCGTGCGGGTGAAGCAGGGCGTGGTTTTGCTATCGTTGCAGATGAGGTGCGTAAGCTTGCCAAGCGCTCAAATAAATTTAATGGTGAGATTCGGGCGGTTATCGGCCAATCGCGTGAAAATATTAACTATGCACAGGAATCAATTGCTAAATTAGCCTCAAAAGATATGACAATGGCGATTACATCAAAGTCCAAAGTTAGCAATATGATGGAGCAGTTAGGGGCGATGAATGGGATGATGAATAGTCGTCTGACAGAGGTCTCAAATATGAGTACGAGTGTGAACCAAATGGTTGATAATGCCGTCCGGTCACTACAATTTGAGGATATTACCTCTCAGTTGGCACAACGTGCGATATCCCAGCTGACTGTTCTTGAGACGCTTATCCAAACGGTGCAACAAGAGATAGAGCAGATAGAGTGCTCTGATCTGATCTCCCCCGATGAGGCTGTCGAGAAGATGGCTTCAATAAAATCCTTTATTCAAACCCAGGTGGTAGGTGTAGAGAATAGCCGGCCAGCTGAACAGTCTAATATGAATGAAGGTAAGGTTGATCTTTTTTAATGCACACCTTAACTAGAGTAGATAAATTATGAGTCTCACGGCTTCAGCATCTGCCGACGGAAAAACAGTCACCATGCGCCTTTCAGGGCGTTTTGAGTTTGCTGATCATGCTGATTTCCGTGCGGGGTATAACCTAGTGAGTCCAGCCAATTCAAACTATATTCTTGATATGAGCAGGGTTGATTATATGGATAGTGCAGCATTGGGCATGTTGGTGGTGCTCTATGAACGCACAGGTAAAGATAGGAAAAGAGTCGTTTTGAAGGGGTGTACTCCAGAGGTCTTAAAAATTCTGGAAATTTCAAAATTTGACCAACTACTGACAATCGAAAGATAATAAGGGAGCGCTAATAGTGGCCATTACAAGTACAGTTTTATCCGATGGAACAGATGTCACCATCCAAGTTTCAGGACGGTTTGATTTCTCAACACACCAGGATTTTATGCGTGCCTATAAGGAGCATGAAAAAGGTAAAAACCGCTTTATTGTTGATCTATCAGAGGCGGAGTATATGGATAGCTCAGCAATGGGTATGTTGCTGCAATTACGTGAATACAGCAATAAAGAGAGTGGTTGTGTCACCTTGAAGGGAGGCAGTGGTGCTATTCAGGATATTCTGAGAATTGCTAACTTTGGTAAAATTTTCACAATCGAGTAAAGCTTGAATGTGAGGGTGTCGGTAAAAAAATACGGATGATATCTCTATTCTTTGGCGTGAATTGATAGAGGTATCATTGTGACTTTTTCAGCGCTTCCCTAGCATCCTGAGCCTGCTTTCTGTATTCTTGCCCCCTTTTCTGCAGAGCATCAGATCATGGGATTTAAATGCGGTATTGTCGGGTTACCCAATGTCGGTAAATCAACCCTATTCAATGCATTAACTAAGGCCACCATTGCGGCCGAAAACTATCCATTTTGCACCATCGACCCAAATGTGGGTGTCGTACCCGTTGCAGACCCCCGTCTTGATGCGCTCGCTGAAATTGTAAAGCCACAAAACATACTGCCAACCACCATGCAGTTTGTTGACATTGCAGGCTTGGTTGCCGGTGCATCAAAAGGTGAAGGGCTGGGCAACAAATTTCTCGCCAATATCCGTGAAACCGATGCCATCTGCCATGTCGTGCGCTGCTTTATCAACGAAGATGTTATCCATGTTGATGGACGCATTAACCCGCTCTCAGATATTGAAGTGATTAACACCGAGTTAGCACTTGCTGATATGGAGAGCGTAGAAAAGTCCTGTGACAAAGTTACTCGCCAAGCTAGAACAGGTGATAAAAAGATGCAGAAACAGCAAGTTCTGCTAGAACGAATTAGAGATCACCTTGACGAAGGTCAGCCCGTTCGCTCACTTGAGATGACGGAAGATGAAGAAAAAGCCATCTACGACCTGCACCTTCTCACCATCAAGCCAACGCTCTATATTGCCAATGTCGATGAAGATGGCTTCAAAAACAACCCGCTTCTCGATGCTGTTCAGGCACTAGCAGAAGAGGAGTGTGCAGAAATGGTCGCCGTTTGTGCCGCTATCGAAGCTGAGATAGCGGAGCTGGATGATGACGAACAACAAGATTTCCTTGATGAGATGGGGCAAGATGAGCCAGGTCTCAACCGTGTTATCCGTGCCGGATACAAACTTCTTGATCTAGAGACCTACTTCACCGCCGGCGTAAAAGAGGTTCGCGCTTGGACCATCCCCATGGGAGCCACCGCACCACAAGCCGCCGGTGTCATTCACACCGATTTTGAACGTGGTTTTATTAAAGCAGAAGTGACGGCCTACCAAGACTTTGTTGATAACAAAGGTGAGCAAGGTGCCAAAGAGGCAGGAAAACTACGTATAGAAGGCAAGGAATATATAGTAAAAGATGGTGATGTCATGCATTTCAGGTTTAACGTCTAGTTAACCAAAAAGAAAGGCGGCAATTGGTTGACAATTTAACCCATGATCCGCTATATTTCGCCCCCTTAAATGGCTACGTAGCTCAGATGGTTAGAGCGGTGGACTCATAACCCGCAGGTCGGTGGTTCAATTCCACCCGTAGCCACCAAATCAACATCCTAGCAAGCCCAAAGATCTCTCTAAGCCCGCATAACAGCGGGCTTTTTGTTGCCTGTATGGTTTTATGCTGTCCGGCATAATCCATTGATAGCCGACAGTAACGGGCTTCTTGTAAGATCAGCTCTGCATTACCATGAGTCTTAGATGTGCCTGTAGCCACAGTCAGGTTGTGTTAAATTGGCGAGATAACAAAGAGCTAATGCTTTCTAATAACATGATAGACAAGGAAATTATGCATTATTGGCATATCGTAAATGGATCAATAAAAACCGATGTCTGACTTCAAAAATATACAAGAATTGGAAAAACGTCTCTGGGCCGCAGCGGATAATTTGCGTGCCAATTCAGGGCTGACCGCCCAAGAGTACTCAAGACCTGTATTGGGTCTTATCTTCCTTCGATATGCTGAATACCGTTTTGAGCTGGCCAAAGCCAAGCTGGAAGCCAAGCGATCCTCTCGGCGTAGAGATGGTTCTGATATCAAGTCCCGCATCCAGGCTGAAGGGGCCATGTATGTACCGGATGATGCCCTTTTCTCCAATCTACTCCAGTTGCCAGAGGATGAAGACCTGGGCCAAGCCATTAACGATGCCATGAAAGCATTGGAGGCAGAGAATGAGGCGATCAAGGATGCCCTGCCCAAAACCTTTACCCGTTTTGAAAACAGCATCCTGGTTGATCTGCTGAAGAACTTCTCCAACATCCGCTTTGATATCGGTAGTGATATCTTTGGGCGCATCTACGAATACTTCCTCAATGAGTTCGCCAAGACAGAGGGGCAGGGCGGTGGTGAGTTCTTCACACCCAGCACCCTGGTGCGCCTGATTGCAGAGATCATAGAACCCTACCACGGCAAGGTATTTGACCCCGCCTGTGGTTCAGGCGGCATGTTTATCCAGAGCGCCAACTTTGTAGAGGGGCATCAAAAAATACCCGGTGATGAACTCTCCATCTTCGGGCAGGAGAAGACAGAAGATACCGTCCGGCTGGCCAAGATGAACCTGGCGGTACACGGCCTACAAGGTGACATCAAAAAGGCCAACTCCTATTACGAAGATATCCATAGCTGCGCTGGCCAGTTTGACTTTGTGATGGCCAATCCCCCCTTCAATGTCGATGCTATACAGAAAGACCGGCTGGAAGATGACAAGGCCCGGTTCCCCTATGGCATGCCTCGTAACGACAATGGCAACTACATCTGGATACAGCTCTTCCATGCCGCATTGAACAACAGAGGCCGTGCCGGTTTTGTCATGGCCAACTCAGCCAGCGATGCACGCGCCTCAGAGCTGGAGATTCGTAAACAGATCATTCAGTCCGGTGCAGTGGATGTGATGGTTGCCGTCTCCAGCAACTTCTTCTATACCGTTGGATTGCCGTGTTCACTTTGGTTTTTCGACAAAGGAAAACCAGAAGAGCATAAAGATAAGGTGCTGTTTATTGATGCTCGCCATATCTATCGACAAGTGACCCGTGCGGTACGTGATTTTAATGCTGAGCAACTCAATTTCATTGCCAATATTGTGCGACTCTATCGGGAAGAGCCGATAGACAATACCTATCTTAAAAACCATCAAGATGAAGACGATGTACATGAAAGTACAAGTGTCGCGGGAGGCAGGAAGCTGGGAGCGACAAGTGATGACTCCTGGAGCATTGAGAACTATTTTGAGGATGCGGCCTATCAGGATATTCCTGGTCTATGCAAAGTTGCCACCCTTGCCGAGATAGAGGAGCAAGTATGGAGTCTCAACCCAGGTCGCTATGTAGGTGTTGCCCAAGGAGATGATGAACATAATGAAGAGTTTGCTGAAAAGCTGGAAGCCTTACAGGAAGAGCTGGAAATATTGAATGCAGAGGCTTATGAACTGGAGATGAGTATCAGTACCAATGTGTCACAAATACTAACAGCTGTATGTAAGTAATGCTTATGTGTAAACAGACTTACAATGCTTCTGACTTGATCAAGAATAAAATGCTCGAAATTGGTGATGGCTATCGGGCTAAGAATAGTGAAATGGGGAAGTATGGCCTTCCTTTTGCGAGAGCAGGAAATATCAAAGGTGGGTTTCAATTTTCTGGGGTCGACTTATTATCCACAGAGAATATAAAAAAGCTGGTAATAAAATATCCCGACCAGGTGATGTTGTCTTCACATCAAAAGGCACAGTTGGCCGTTTCGCATTGGTCAAAGAGGAAACAGAACAGTTCGTATACTCACCACAGATATGCTATTGGAGAGTGTTAGATCCAGAGGCAATCAACCCTGAGTACCTGTTTTACTGGATGCAGAGTTCAGGTTTTTTGCATCAAGTCCACAAGGTTAAAGGACTCACTGATATGGCTGATTACGTCAGCCTTACAGATCAACGAAAAATGGATTTAACTCTTCCTGACAAAGTAACCCAGGATGAACTTGCTTCAATTCTAAGTGCTTACGACAATCTAATCGAAAACAACAACCGCCGCATTGCCATCCTCGAAGAGATGACGCAATCCCTCTACCGTGAATGGTTCGTCAAATTCCGCTTTCCTGGCCATGAACAAGCCAAGTTTATTGACTCACCACTGGGTAAGAGACCTGAGGGGTGGAAGGTTCAGAAACTAAAAGATGTGGCAGAAGTTAATCCTGAATCAATAACCAAGAAAAATGTACCCGAAGAAATTCAATATGTGGATATTAAGAGTGTTAGCAGCGGATCAATAGATGATGTAAAACCGATGCCATTTCTTGATGCACCCAGTCGGGCACGTAGGATTGTTCAGGATGGCGACATCATATGGGCAACTGTACGCCCCAATCGAAAGCAGTATTCATACATTTCAAAGCCAGAGCCAAACACAATTGTATCAACTGGCTTTGCTGTTATTCGCGCCTTATCTGTACCTAGCCCATTTTTGCTACAGGTACTCACAACAGATGATTTTGTTTCATATTTAGTCAATCATGCCAGTGGCGCAGCATACCCAGCAGTAAATGCCAGTGAGTTTGAAAATGCTGATACTCTTATTCCTAATGAAGCAATCTTAATGAAGTTTGATAGTTTTGCAGCCCCAATGATTCAGCAATGTGAAACATTAAAGAGGAAGAACAGAAATTTAACCGCACAACGAGATTTAACCTTACCAAAACTCATTACTGGTCAGATCAAGTTTTAAAGGAGTAACCAATGACACCAGTTCAAAGGATTGTAAATTGGACAAATGAAATAAATAAGCCAGTCTGGTGGAGGCATGCAGTCCGATTGGGGCTTATGCATGGAGAACTGAGTAACAATGCATTTGAGCTGCTTTATAAGATAGCTCAAATGCAAGTTGGTTTAGTTGAAAAGAATGCTATTTATAGCGAGTACAGCAAATCAGTTTCGAGTGCTGGATTTGAAGCTGAAGAAAGTACTGTAACACTCTGCTCTATTGGTCCAGTCACCAACGTTTCATCTCTACTAGAAGACCAAGTATTGCCATTCGAGACTAATGGTATGACGGTTGTTTATGGTGATAATGGTGCAGGTAAATCTAGCTACTCCAGAATTCTCAAGCATACATGCCTGACAAGAGGCGATGTTCCTCATGTGGCAGGCAATGTGTTTAATGACAATTCCATATCACCATCTGCATCGATCTCTATTTTAGTCAATGGTGAAGAAAAAGAACCCATAAGTTGGGTGAGAAATTGTGGCCCTATACCTGAGTTGAAGTCCATCAGGGTTTTTGACTCTCATGCTGCATCTCACTATGTCTCGAAGGAGGGAGCAATAGAGTACAAGCCTGCTGGCTTGCAGTTGCTGGATGACCTAATAGATACATGTAAGTACGTTAAAAATGAAGTTAAACAAGACTTATTTGAGCTTAGCACTCCAATAGTATTGCCAACATTACACCCTGAAACAAATGCTGGAAAATTTGCAGCTCAAATCAACTATAGAACAAAGAAAAGTGAGGTAGAGCAACACTATATATCTGAAGATGAATCAAGCCAGCTTGAAATTCTCCGTGAACAATATGTTAGCTATAAGTCAAAAACAGCGGCACAACTCAGAAAAGAGCTGGCTTCAAAACAGAAGCGTATCACTCCGTTACATGATCAGCTGAAGTCGTTTATAAAAATATTTGGTGATCAAGCAGTTGAAAACCTGGAAGCCCTATACCTTGACTACAAAGAAAAATCTCATGCGGCAGAAGTGCTCCGTGAAAATACATTAAGTGACTTGCCACTTAATGATATTGGTGGTGATTTATGGAAAACCATGTGGAAAGCTGCGGAATCATTCATTATCCAAAAAAACTCCCAGTATGAATTTCCTCCAGAAGAAGGTGGTGTGTGTCCTCTTTGCCTTCAGAATGTGGAGCAGCAGTCTGTACAGCGGCTAGAGAGATTCCATAACTATATTAAAGACAAGGCTCAACAGCATGCTGATACAGCAGAAAAACTCTATCGACAGAAAAGCAAGAATATAAAACGCAATACGTTTGATGTAGAGATCTATATGGCAGCATTAGATGAGATTGATGAAATACAAGATGGTGCCAAATCAAGCATTCTGAAGCTGATAGATGATCTGTTATCAAGAAAGAGTCTTTTAATAGATGAAAACCCACAATTTGATAATGCAGCTATAGATATTTCAAGTTACGAATGGCTGTCAGAACAAGTAGAGGAGTTATCTGAAAAGATAGCAGCAGTTAAGGACGATGAGCAGCTTGCAGAAATGATGGGGAAACTGTTGTTGCAAATTCATGAAATTGAAGATCGAAAGGCAATTTCTGACAACAAGGCAAACTATCTGAATGAGATTATCAGGCAGCGCAAAATCAAGCTGTTTATGAAGATTGGTGAGGCTGCATCAACATACCAGATCACACGATTAAGCACCGAAATCAACCAAGACACTGTAACTGGCTCTATAGAGGAAGCATTTAAAAAAGAGCTACAAGCACTACGTTTCAATTTCTATGATGTTGGAGTAAAGACTCGTGGCTCAAGCGGGAGCCAACTTTTCAAGATTCGATTAGATAATGCGAATACCACCAACATTATGGACATAGCCAGTGAAGGTGAACAGAAGTGCCTTGCATTGGCGAGTTTCTTGGCTGAGATACATGCCGACAATCGTAGATCATCTGTTATTTTCGATGACCCTGTTAGCTCCCTAGATCATAAGTGGCGAAGGAAATTTGCCTATCGTTTAGCCAAGGAATCAGAAGTCAGACAAGTCATAGTGTTTACTCATGATTTGACCTTTCTAAAAATGCTTGAAGAAGCAACGGATTCTCAAGCAAACATCAAAGCACTTTCTAGGCAGGGAAAAAGTTCTGGCTATCTATTGGACAGGCCTCCATGGGATGCATTATCTACAGATCGCCGAATCAAGCATCTAAAAAATAAGCTCCCTGAACTACAGAAGCTTTCTAATAATGGCACTCAAGATGAGTATGCTGAAAAAGTTAAAAGCTTTTATGGAAAAAAACGAGAGACGTGGGAACGACTTGTTGAGGAATGGCTAATTCGTGGCGTGATTGAGCGTTTTGGGCGTGGTGTAGGTACACAAAAAATCAGGTATCTAACAGATATTACAGGTACTGATAATGAAACGATTAAGCAGGGAATGGATAAATGCAGTACATTCTTCGATGGTCATGATACAGCGTCAGAATTAGGCATAGAGATTCCTGATCCAGAGGAAATCACGGGAGACCTAGATACTCTAGAAGCATATTTTTTTGGATTAAAACAACGTAGAAATAAACAATAAGATTATGGTATATACCGAAGATGCCCTAGTAGAACAACCCGCCATCAAACTCTTCTCTGAGCTTGAGTGGTTTTGCCGGAATGAGGCATTCGAGGCAGAGAGTCCACCGATTCAATATCAGACGCAACCCTACCATTGTGATATAGAGGAAAAATGACCACCCGTTACGATACATCCGGCAATCTTGAAGGGCAGTTCCAGCCTGGGTCAAACGGGCAGGTTTTAGCAAACAAGCTGGGTATTACCGATC
>JAMOMH010000203.1 GCA_027068675.1 Sedimenticola sp. | reverse complement strand
TGCTCATTCAATGGCTTGACCATCGGTGCCAAACAGTTGGTGGTACAGGAGGCGTTGGAGATGACAACATCAGAGGGTTTCAGAATACCCTCGTTAACACCATAAACCACCGTGGCATCTACCTGTTTACCAGGCGCAGAGATGATCACCTTTTTAGCCCCTGCATTCAGGTGTGGCTGGCACTTCTCTTTGGTGGTAAATAGACCGGTACACTCATGCACCACATCAACACCTAGCTCGCCCCACGGCAGGTTGTTTGGATCGCGTTCGGCACAGACAAGGATACGTTTACCATTGACAATCATGTGGTCGCCTTCAACCGACACGTCACCTGGAAACTTGCCGTGCGCCGTATCATATTGAGTCAGGTGTGCATTGGTTGCTGCATCGCCCAGATCATTGATAGCGACGATTTCGATATCAGTTCGGCCAGATTCAAAGAGTGCGCGCAGCACGTTACGTCCGATGCGGCCATAACCGTTAATAGCGACTTTGATTGTCATGTCTCTCTCCATTTTATTTTGTATACGTCTGAAAAGTTATTTTAGGCGGCGACTTCGTCTACGGCCTTAAGAAGGTTCTCTACGGTAAAGCCGAAGGTCTCAAAAAGCTGGCCAGCCGGTGCTGATTCACCGAATCGATCGAGGCCGATCACTTTACCACTCAGCCCTACGTACTGATACCAGAAGTTGGTCACACCGGCTTCAATAGCGACGCGAGCCGTGACGCTACTGGGTAGTATCGATTCACGGTAGGCCGCATCCTGTTCCTGAAAGGCTTCGGTACAAGGCATTGAAACAACGCGGATTTTCTTGTTGCTCTCTGCGGCTGCTTTAACCGCTAAACTAACCTCAGAACCGGTAGCGATGATAATGACATCAGGCATACCATCACAATCAACCAAAGCGTAACCCCCTTTGGCAATATCACTAATCTGTTGTTCTGTTCTAAACTGATGCGGTAACCCCTGACGAGACAAAATATGGCAGCTCGGCCCATCGGCTTTATCGAGTGAGGCTTTCCAGCCAACAGCGGTCTCAACTGCATCACAAGGACGCCAGACGTGCATGTTGGGCATCAAACGTAGGGTAGAAGTCTGCTCTACCGGCTGATGGGTTGGGCCATCTTCACCCAAGCCAATCGAGTCATGCGTATATACGGAGATGACGCGCTGCTTCATCAATGCAGCCATACGCAATGCGTTGCGGGCATACTCTGAGAAGACCAAAAAGGTGCCCGCATAAGGGATAAAACCGCCATGCAGGGCGATACCATTCATCATCGCAGTCATACCAAATTCACGCACGCCGTATGAGAGGTAGTTGCCATCTTCATGGCCATCGGTGATTGCCTGTGAACCCGACCAGGCGGTCAGGTTTGATGGTGTGAGGTCAGCAGAACCACCTAGTAGTTCTGGCAGCAGTGGGCCATAACCATTAAGAGCGATTTGCGACGCTTTGCGGCTGGCTGGGGATTCAGCTTTTTCATTAATTTCAGCAATAAATTTAGCCGCCTCCTCTTGCCAATTAACTGGCAGATCACCCGCCATACGTCGGTTAAATTCAGCCGCCAGGTCGGGGTGCGCTTCTTTATAAGCAGCAAATTTTTGATCCCAGGCAGACTCGCTATTCGCACCCTGCTCTTTGGCATCCCAACCGCTGTAGACCTGCTCAGGAATAACAAATGCGTCGTACTCCCAGCCCAGCTGTTTACGCGTCAAAGCAATCTCTTCATCACCTAATGGCGCACCGTGGCAGTTGTGACTACCCGCCATGTTGGGTGAGCCAAAACCGATGGTGGTTTTACAGCAGATCAGCGTCGGTTGAGCGGTATTATTTTTCGCTTCAATAATTGCCGCATTAACCGCTTCGCCATCGTGACCATCAACATCACGGATCACCTGCCAGTTGTAGGCTTCAAAGCGTTTAGGTGTATCGTCACCAAACCACCCTTTAGTCTCACCATCAATGCTGATGCCGTTGTCATCCCAGAATGCGATTAGTTTGCCTAGACCGAGAGTACCGGCCAATGCACAGCTCTCATGTGAAATGCCTTCCATCATGCAACCATCACCCAGAAAGCTGTAGGTGTGGTGATTTACAATCTCATGGCCATCTTGGTTAAATTGAGCGGCCAAGGTTTTCTCAGCCAGAGCCATGCCAACGGCATTACTGATGCCCTGACCCAGCGGGCCAGTGGTGGTCTCAACACCTGGGGTGTGAGTGCACTCAGGATGGCCTGCGGTCTTTGAACCGAGTTGACGGAAACTCTTCAGCTCCTCAATATCCAGATCGTAACCGGTCAGATGCAGCAACGAGTAGAGCAACATCGAAGCATGACCATTGGAGAGCACAAAACGATCGCGATCAGCCCAATTAGGGTTAGCGGGGTTGTGCTTCAGATGGTCATTCCACAACACTTCGGCGATATCTGCCATGCCCATTGGGGCGCCAGGATGACCCGATTTGGCCTTCTGAATGGCATCAATACTCAGCACACGAATTGCGTTGGCGAGTTCTCTACGTGAGGACATCTGTCCCTCCTGAAAAATGAGTCTAAAAGTTACTCGCCCACTATTAGGTTATTAATGTGCGCGATAAAACCGGCGTATTGTCCCCCAAGATGGGGAACGGAGCAATTGGGATATGCCGATATAGCATCCACTTAAAGCCAGCACGAGGCAAATTAACGCGCAGATCAACTTAAATTAAGCCATTTTTGAGAAGGGATATTTAGATTAATAACCCCTTCCTAGCGCCATTTGATTGAACAACCCATGCTGGCTATCTGCTCTTTTGGACCACACCCTCTCTTAGCAATCTGTTTCATCGCCTCAAACAGATCGCGGTTAGCATTAGGGATTGCCTCCATGCCACTCTCATCCAAGCGTCCCCGATACTGTAGTTGCAAATCCGCATTGTAACCAAAAAAATCTGGGGTGCAGACAGCTCCATAGGCCTTCGCAACTGACTGATCACGGTCAAGTAGATAAGGGAAAGAGAACTGATGCTCCGCAGCAAAACGCTGCATATTCTTAAATGAATCATCAGGGTACCTTTCAACATCATTCGACATAATCGCAACACTATTGATGCCCAATAGTGAAAGGTCATCTGCATCACGAACAATACGCTTAATAATCGACTTTACATAAGGGCAGTGGTTACAGATGAACATCACTAGCAGCCCTTTTTCACCTTGGCACTGCTGTAGTGTCCACGCCTTACCATCCACGTTAAGTAAGCTAAAATCAGAGGGTAGTTGCCCAAAGTCACACACAGGAGTGGAGAGTAAAACCATGATGCACCTCAGAGATTCGTATTTAAACAAAGGAATGAGATTATGCAAAAAGCAGATAGGTGTGTAAAATTTGCCGGTTTAAAATTAACAACACTTGGCACTAGCTTGGGTTACAAGCAGCATGAAAGGACGATTGGGAGAACAATATATGGCATCTGAATACATCTTCACCTCAGAATCAGTCTCTGAGGGACACCCCGATAAAATGGCCGACCAGGTCTCTGACGCCATCCTCGATGGGATTTTAGCCGAAGATCAACACGCCCGTGTCGCCTGTGAGACGCTCTTTAAAACCGGCATGGTGATGATTGCGGGTGAGATCACTACCACTGCCAAGCTCGACTATGAGGGCATCATGCGTCAAACCATTAAGGAGATTGGTTACACCAGCTCCGAGATGGGTTTTGATGCTGAGAGCTGTGCTGTGATGACAGCCATTGGCCATCAGTCGCCAGATATCAACCAAGGTGTCGACCGCTCACGCCCAGAAGATCAGGGCGCGGGTGACCAAGGATTGATGTTTGGTTATGCCACTAACGAAACTGACGTATTGATGCCAGCACCCATCATCTTTGCTCATCGCTTAGTAGAGCGCCAAGCAGAGGCACGTAAGAATGGAACCTTGCCATGGTTACGCCCCGATGCAAAAAGCCAAGTCAGTTTCCACTATAGAGATGGCAAACCCATCAGCATCGACGCTATTGTGCTCTCCACTCAACATGCACCTGATATTTCACAAGCGGCATTGCAAGAGGCCATTCGTGAAGAGATCATCCGCCCCGTATTAGAGCCAACCGGCTGGTTGACCGCCAAAACTCAATATCATCTCAACCCAACGGGTGCTTTTGTCATCGGTGGGCCAATGGGTGATGCCGGCCTCACTGGACGTAAGATCATCGTTGATACCTACGGTGGTTCTGCTCGTCACGGTGGCGGTGCCTTCTCCGGCAAAGACCCCTCTAAAGTAGATCGCTCTGCCGCTTACGCAGGCCGTTATGTCGCCAAAAATATCGTTGCTGCAGGGCTGGCTGATCGCTGTGAGATCCAGGTCTCCTATGCCATCGGTGTTGCTGAGCCTACCTCGGTCATGGTTGAGACCTTCGGCACAGGTAAAATCACCGATGAGCGTATCACTGAGCTGGTTCGCGCCCATTTTGATCTGCGCCCTTATGGCATCCTGAAAATGCTTGATCTGCTCAATACCAATCTGATCAAATACCGTAAGACAGCCGCTTATGGCCATTTTGGGCGTGAAGATGAAGGCTTCACTTGGGAGAACACCGATAAAGCCGACGACCTACGCGCCGACGCGGGGCTATAAGCCGTCTATACTGTCGAGATCACTCTTTTTTTCAAAGCGTGACTCGACAAACAACCCATTGCTGAGGAGCGTTGCGACAGGTTCACAACCTGCTAGGCTCGGTTATGGGAAAACATTTACAACCGCGCTCAGTTTTTCATTAACACTACTTAAGGATATTGAATATGAATGCTGTTGTAGATAAGGGTTTTACCGACTGCAAAATCGCCGACATTACTCTAGCTGGCTGGGGCCGCAAAGAGATCGCTATTGCCGAGACTGAGATGCCAGGTCTAATGTCAATCCGCGACAAATACGCCGCAGAGCAGCCACTTAAAGGCGCTCGCATCGCGGGCAGTTTGCACATGACCATTCAGACTGCCGTCCTGATCGAAGCACTGATCGCCCTCGGTGCTGAAGTACGTTGGGTCTCTTGTAACATCTTCTCCACCCAGGATCACGCTGCGGCTGCCATCGCTGCTGAAGGGATTCCTGTCTACGCCATTAAAGGCGAGACATTGGAAGAGTATTGGGAGTACACCCACAATCTGATGGAGTGGCATGATGGCGGCACACCCAATATGATTCTTGATGATGGCGGTGATGCCACCATGCTGATCATCCTTGGCTCGAAAGCCGAAAAAGATATCTCTGTGCTCAATAATCCCAGCAATGAAGAGGAGAGCATCATCTTCAACGCCATTCGTGCGCAATTGAAAAAAGATGCCACTTGGTACTCTCGCATCAAAGCCAACATCCAAGGCGTTACAGAAGAGACCACTACAGGCGTGCATCGCCTCTATCAGATGCAGGAGAGCGGCGACCTGCCCTTCCCCGCCATCAACGTCAACGACTCGGTCACCAAATCTAAATTTGATAACCTCTACGGCTGCCGTGAATCACTGGTCGATGGCATCAAACGCGCCACTGATGTGATGATCGCCGGTAAAGTCGCCGTGGTGCTCGGTTATGGTGATGTCGGCAAAGGGTGCGCCCAGTCACTGAAAGGCCTCGGCGCTACCGTAATGGTGACCGAAGTTGACCCTATCTGTGCACTTCAAGCGGCGATGGAAGGGTACCGTGTTGTTCGTATGGATGATGTGTGCAAAGAGGGCAACATTTTTGTCACTACCACCGGCAACTTCAACGTCATCACTCATGACCACATGAAACAGATGAAAGATCAGGCGATCGTCTGCAACATCGGCCATTTTGACAACGAGATCGAAGTAACTGAGACCCGTTCATACGACTGGGAGAACATCAAACCACAGGTCGATCACATCATCTTCCCCGATGGCAAACGTATCATCATGCTGGCAGAGGGTCGTCTGGTTAACTTGGGTTGCGCCACCGGCCACCCAAGCTTTGTCATGTCTAACTCCTTCACCAATCAGGTGCTGGCGCAGATTGAACTTTTCTGTAAAAAGGATAACTACAACAATGAAGTCTACGTCCTACCCAAGAGGCTGGACGAAGAGGTTGCTCGCTTGCATTTAGAGAAGGTTGGCGCTCAGCTCACTGAACTTACCCAAGAGCAGGCAGACTACATCGGCGTCCCTGTTGAAGGCCCCTACAAGCCAGAACACTACCGCTATTGATCAGTCGGGTGGGCACGCTTTTGTGCCCACCCTCTACCCCCTGTTGAAGTCAATTTTAAGGTGAGCATCCGCCCACCTTAAATCAAACCGGATGATTGTCATGCAGTCACAAAAAAAACATCAACCTACCTTTAGTTTTGAACTCTTCCCGCCCAAAACCCCAGAGGGGATGAAGAAGCTAAAGATAACAATCAATGAGCTAAACAAGCTCAACCCTGCCTATTTTTCAGTCACCTATGGTGCCGGTGGTTCTACACAGGATCGCACCTTTGCCACGGTTGACCACCTACGCGAGAGCGGCATTAACACCGCACCACACCTCTCCTGTATCGGCTCTCATCGGGATGAGATCTTGCAGATCCTCAACCACTATCGTGATCAAGGCATCAACCGCATTATCGCTCTTCGTGGTGATATGCCCTCGGGCATGGGCGGTGAGCCGGGTGATTTTCGCTACGCCAATGAACTTGTTGAATTTATCCGCCAGGAGACCGGCGACCACTTCTATTTAGAGGTCGCCGCCTACCCAGAGATTCACCCACAAGCAACTACGGCTCAAAGCGATCTCGATAACTTCCAGCGTAAAGTTGAGGCGGGGGCTAATAGCGCCATCACGCAATATTTTTACAATGCCGATGCCTACTGCCGTTTTATTGAAGATTGTGAAAAGCGTGGCATCGAGATCCCAGTTGTACCGGGCATCATGCCGATCAATAATTTTGTGCAACTGGCTCGCTTCTCCGACTCAAGCGGCACTGAGATCCCTCGTTGGTTGCGCCAAAGGCTCGAAGGTTTTGGTGATGATATCGACAGCATTCGTAGCTACGGTATGGATGTGGTCACCCGTCTTTGTGAACAGCTCCTTGACGCGGGTGCACCGGGCCTGCACTTCTATACCATGAATCAGGTGGGGCCTTCACAGCAGTTGTGGAAAAACCTGGGTATTAAAAGCTAACCGACAAACCTCTGGTTCCCACACAAGGGAGGCCATAAAAATATGAATTTTTCATCCAACAAAAACCAACCACAGAGGCCACAGAGATTCCAACAAATTAAATTTTTAGTGTTTTTCTCTGTGACCTCTGTGGTGAAAAATTTCTGCTTCCAGAATTTAGCCACTCTTTCACAATCTCTGGGGCAGACAGAAACAAGAGATTTGCGGTCACCCATCACATGAACCGAGAAAAACGCCAGATCATCTTTGAGCGGCTGCGTGAAGCTAACCCTCACCCCACCTCTGAGCTTAACTACAGCTCCACTTTTGAGCTTCTAATTGCCGTTATTCTCTCAGCCCAGGCCACTGATAAAGGGGTTAACAAAGCGACGGATAAGCTCTATCCCGTTGCCAATACACCCGAAGCGATCTATGCCTTAGGTGAAGAGGGGTTGAAGGAATATATAAAAACCATCGGCCTCTTCAACAGCAAAGGCAAGAACATCATCAAGGCTTGCCGCATACTGATTGATAAGCATAACAGTGAAGTACCAGAGGATAGAGAGGCGCTGGAAGAGCTGCCGGGTGTCGGCAGAAAAACAGCCAATGTGGTGCTCAATACCGCCTTTGGTCACCCTGTAATGGCCGTTGACACCCACATCTTTCGAGTCGGCAATCGCACAGGTATCGCACCAGGTAAAACACCACTTGAGGTTGAGAAACGCCTGATGCGGCTGGTACCCAAAGAGTTTCTACTCGATGCTCACCACTGGCTTATTCTACATGGCCGATACACCTGC
>JAMOMH010000202.1 GCA_027068675.1 Sedimenticola sp. | reverse complement strand
ACGGTGGCATTGGTAACGTACAGTACCCACTGATTGCCGATATCGACAAATCGATCACCGATGCCTACGACATGCGTACAGGCCCAGGCATCGCACTGCGTGGCTCCTTCCTGATCGACAAAGAGGGTGTTGTACAGCATCAAGTTGTTAACAACCTGCCTCTGGGTCGTGATATCGGCGAGATGCTGCGAGTGGTTGATGCCCTACAGTTCACTGAAGAGCATGGCGAAGTTTGCCCAGCTGGCTGGAACAAAGGTAAAGCAGGTATGAAGGCATCGACCGAAGGTGTTGCTGAGTACCTTGCCGAGAATGCTGAAACTTTGTAAACAATTTCCTCCAGAGTTTCCTTAAGGGTTTTCGAATACGAAAGCCCTTTTTTTTTGCCAGCAGTAAGGCTATCTTCTGTCAGAACTCAATTTTATAGTGTGTAGACAGTGGATCAGTTAATCGGCATTATCGCGACCATCGTATCAGCAGGCGTTCTCTTAGAGCGTGAAGGAGTCCCTGGGTTAGGTATCTCTCTTGGCTACCTATTTTTTGGATTGCTGTTTGTGACGCTAGGGTTATTTATTGGCAATATGATCGACACCTCAATCATCAACCTGCTGTTGTTAAAGGAGTGGAATATCAATATTTCACTGATGGTAATCGGTTATGCAACGATCATCACAGGACTAGCGGGTTGTTGGGTTATGATTCGAGATGCGTTTAAAGCAAAGCAAAAAAAACCAAATAATGGGTTATAAGGCTTGATAGTTTAGACAGGCCACAACCTAGTATGGACAAGACCACAAGGTGAAAAAAATGAACTACTACAAGGACAACTCTCTCTCTATAGGAAATACACCACTGGTTCAGATTAGCCGTGTTATTGACGGTGATCATGCATTGGTGCTGGGTAAGATTGAAGGGCGCAACCCTAGTTATTCTGTTAAATGCCGCATCGGTGCAGCGATGATCTTGGATGCTGAAGAGAGTGGCGAGCTGAAGCCCGGTATGCAGATTATTGAGCCGACTAGTGGCAATACCGGTATTGCATTGGCCTATGTGGGGGCGGCGCGAGGTTATAAAGTTACACTGACGATGCCAGATACTATGAGTATAGAGCGTCGTAAAGTTTTGGCTGTATTGGGTGCTGAGCTAGTGCTAACAGAGGGCGCAAAAGGGATGCCAGGGGCGATTGCTAAGGCTGAAGAGCTGCAAGCTGCTGAGCCTGATCTTTACTACATGCCGCAGCAGTTTAATAACCCATCCAATCCCGCTATCCATGAAAAGAGCACTGGCCCAGAGATTTGGCATGCGACGGATGGCGAGGTTGATGTCCTAATCTCAGGTGTGGGTACAGGAGGCACCTTGACGGGAGTCTCACGCTACATCAAACAGACTCAAGGTAAAGCGATCACCACTATTGCCGTGGAGCCAACTGCAAGCCCTGTTATCACTCAGCTCTTAGCGGGTGAGGAGCTTCAGCCAGGGCCACATAAAATCCAGGGGCTTGGTGCAGGTTTTATCCCAAAAAATCTTGATCTGGATATGATCGACCGTGTTGAGCTTGTTACCAACGAAGATGCAATGGAGTATGGTCGCCGCTTAGCTGCAGAAGAGGGCATCCT
>JAMOMH010000201.1 GCA_027068675.1 Sedimenticola sp. | reverse complement strand
ATTGCTGAAGAGAGACTCGAGCTTGATGGCACTTCAATCATTGGCAGCAATGAATTACCACAGGTGCTGATTATCGTACCTTGGAAAAAAACCGGCATGGCAAAGATCCGTATGCCCGCTGAGATGAACTTAGTACAACAAATGTTAGAACCCATTGATCGCACCGTATTCCACCGAGAGATCAACTATTTTCACACCATGAACACCACTAAAACAGATTAAATAGTGTGATAAAACAGCCGTTTTTTTACATCACACATAGTAAATATTGAGGAGATTTTAATGGACCACTTTCAAATGCTTGTTCGCTTTTTTCAGGAGGGTGGAATTTTTATGTACCCCATCATGCTGATCTTTGCTGTCGGCATCGCCATCGCACTAGAGCGTTATATCTATCTAACAATCTCCCGTTCAGGCAACCGTAAAGCTTGGAATAAAGTGCTGCCCAGCCTCAAAGAAGGTAAATTTGAACAGGCTCTAAAAGTTGCAGAAAACACCAAAACATCCATTGGTAATATTCTCAGCTACGGTCTAAGCCGCGCCCACTCAAGCCGTCGTAGAGAGGATGTCGAGATGGCAATGGAAGAGGGGTTGATGGAGGTCGTACCACGACTAGAGAAGCGCACCCCTTACATCAGTACCCTGGCCAATATCTGCACCCTACTGGGCTTACTGGGCACCATTGTTGGTCTGATCCAAGCCTTCACCGCCGTCGCCCAGGCCGACCCTGCCGAGAAAGCCGATCTGCTCTCAGCCAGTATCTCTGTCGCCATGAACACCACAGCATTTGGCCTCATGTGTGCCATTCCACTATTGATCATCTACGCACTGCTTCAGAGCCGCACCACTGAGATCGTCGATAGTCTTGAGATGGCCTCGGTGAAATTCCTCAATATCTTCAGCGACAATCATCATCAGATTGAAAAGAGAGAAATCAACAGATGAGACGTCTGCGCCGCCGCCATGAAGAGACGGAGCTGGATATCACCGCTTTCATGAACTTGATGGTTATTTTGGTTCCATTCCTGCTGATGACCGCTGCTTTTTCACAGCTGGCCATCTTGCAATTGAACCTACCTCAGTCAGGAGCTGCGGCTGGTGCCGATGATAAACAAAAGAGAAAAGAGCTGATCCTTGAAGTGATCATCCGCAAAGATGCGCTCGAAGTAGCTGATCGTAATGGCGGACTCATTCGGCGCATTGAGAATGGCGAAGAGGGGTATGAAACAGGTAAATTATCTGAACTCCTGCAACAAATTAAAGCTAAATTCCCCTCTAAATTGGATGCATTCATCCTCTCAGAGCCTGATACCCACTACGAAACGGTCATCCTGATCATGGATACCGTGCGCCAATTCGACAACGTACTGGCTGGGTCTGTCATCCCCACCGAACTCTTTCCCGTTATCTCCATTGGCGATGCACCTCCACTGCCTGGCTCAGATAAAAAAGGGGGTAAAGGCAAATGAAAATGTCTCGCCGTGCAAAGCGCATGGAGCGCCACCACAAACGAAATAGAGGCAAGGTAAACATCAACCTGGTCTCATTAATGGATATTTTCACCATCCTGGTTTTTTTCCTACTGGTGAACTCATCTGAGGTGCAGGTATTACCAAACGCCAAAACCTTGAAACTACCAGAATCAATCGCCAGCCTAAGCCCCAAAGAGACGGTTGTTGTCATGGTCAGCCCTGATGAGATTCTGGTTCAGGGCCACAGCGTCATCTCACTAACGGATGTCTACGCATCAGAAGAGCCAATCATTGACGCACTCGTCACACGCCTAAAAGAGTACGCTAGGCAACCCCGCTTTGTCGTCGCCGAAGGGGAGGAACCCATTCGTAAAGAGATCACCATCATGGGTGACAAATCAATCCCATTCAGCCTCCTAAAACGGGTCATGATGACCTGTACCAAAGCAGAGTATGAGACCATCTCACTCGCTGTTATGAAGAGACCAGGCTCCAGTGGTGGAGGCGTCTCACTGTGAGGGCAACATTCACTCACCGCGATACCTTACCCTGGACTCAGATCGATAGTGAGGAGAGCAGGTTTCGCTGGATCACAGCAATTACACTGATCCTAAGCTTAATCTTCAGCCTTATCATTCCACTCATCGACATCCCAGAGATTGATCGAGCTGAAAAACGTAAACTGCCCCCTCGCTTGGCACAGGTAATACTTGAGCGCAAAAAGATAAAAGAGCCACCACCACCTCCTCCTGAAGTTGATATTCCTGAAAAGAAAGAGAAACCAAAACCTAAAGAGGAGAAAAAAGAGAAACCGAAAGAGAAAAAACCGGTTCCAAAAAAGAAGGTGACGGAGAAGAAAGTTTTAAAAGACCCTGATGCAGCACGTAAAAAAGCGGCTCAATCTGGGTTGCTTGCCTTTGCTGATGAGTTGGCAGATCTACGTGATGAGCCAGCAATAACCACCATTACCCGTGGTTCAAAGCTCAGTAAAGCCGGTAATAAAGCAAAAAAGAGTTCACGTTCAATTATTGCCAGCGCCACAAAACGCAGTGGGGGTATAAATACTGCCAAGCTAAGCCGAGATACCGGTGGAGCTGGGCTTAGTGGTCGCAAGACAACAAAAGCAAGATCGACCCTAGCGGGCAATGGTGGTGGCGGTTCCACAGGTGGCAAGAGCTATATTGCAGGGCGTACCAGTGAAGAGATTCAGTTGGTCTTTGATCGGCACAAAGGGGCTGTTTACAGAATCTATAACCGTGCGCTGCGCAAAAACCCAACCCTACGCGGCAAAGTGATTTTAGAGATCACAATCCTGCCTTCTGGCAAGGTAGAGAAAGTGCATATAGTCTCTTCCCAGCTTAATGATAAAAAGCTGGAGAGAAAACTGACTGCACGAATAAAAATGTTCAATTTTGGTGCCAAAGAGGATATCGATACTGTCGTTGTCACCTACCCCATCGACTTTTTACCTTCGTAGCATATACAAAATGGGTCGCTACCGCCCACCACAGCCACCATCCTCCCTCTACATTACCGTAGAGGGGTTTGAGAGACTCCAGGCAGAACTAAAGCAGATCTGGAAACGGCGGGCAGCAGTGACCAAAGCACTCACTGCTGCTGCCGCAGAAGGGGATCGCTCAGAGAATGCCGAGTACATCTACCGCAAAAAAGAGCTGCGTGAGATCGACCGGCGTATCCGCTATCTACAAAAAAGACTGCCTGATTTCAACATTGTCAGAGAGCAACCTGACGACCCAAGCCGTATTTTTTTTGGTGCCTGGATCAGGCTCGAAGATAGTGTAGGCGATGAGAAGATTTACCGTATCGTCGGCCCCGATGAGATCGACACACCAATCGGCCACATCAGCATCGACTCCCCCATGGCTAAAGCCTTATTAAAGAAACGTATTGATGATGAGGTGAGTGTTAAAACGCCATTGGGTACACGATTTCACCTCATACTTGAGGTGAGTTACCGCCCTCTACTGCCTAATGAGTAATCCATGAGCAGATTTTGAGAGCTTTTAGTTCACGCTGAATCAGCCGATGACGAACACTGCAACATCTGCAAAATAACAGCGACCTTTTGGAAAGTCTCCGCATATTCTGCATCGGCATCTGAGTCAGCAACAATACCGCCTCCTGCTGAGAATGAGAGTTTTCCATCTTTATGCAAGAGCGTGCGGATGGCGATATTGCTATCCATATTGCCATCAAAAGCCAGATAACCGATAGAGCCACAATAGATACCACGTCGATCTGGCTCTAACTCTTCAATAATCTCCATCGCCCGTAGCTTTGGTGCACCTGTTATGGAGCCTCCTGGGAAACTCCCCTTTAATAGATCAATCGCACTTTTATCTGCCATCAATTCACCCGTCAC
Organism: Sedimenticola sp.; assembly: GCA_027068675.1. GTDB lineage: Bacteria > Pseudomonadota > Gammaproteobacteria > Chromatiales > Chromatiaceae > JAKITT01. Next base: position 4,196 of record JAMOMH010000201.1, on the reverse strand, counting down.
GGTGCTAACAAGATGGTGTACGCTGGCAAAACTCTCTATCTCAAACAGTTTAGGCACTTTTACATTTTGGCAACTTTTGCTGATGTCATTACGCAAAAGATCAACAATCATTAGGTTTTCAGCTCGATTTTTACTACTCAATTTGAGCTGCTCTGCATAGTGCTGATCTTGCTCTAAAGTCTCACCTCTTGGGGCCGTTCCTTTGATGGGCTTGCTCTCAACCACACCTTTGTTTAGTTGGAGAAAACGCTCAGGTGAGAGGCTGAGTATCTGGTGATCGGGTAGATTAAAATAGGCTGAAAATGGGGCTGGATTGATTTGACGAAGCCTCAAATAGGCCTGCCAAGGGTCACCCGACACAGGGAGTTCAAAGCGTTGTGAAAAATTAACTTGGTAGCAGTCACCATCATGAATGTAGCGTTGAATCGATTGAAACTGCTCTTTATAGGCCGCTCTACTCATATTTGAGCGTAGTTCACCCTCCACCTTAAATAGGGATGAATCCAATTCAACCGGCAGGTTAGTAAACTGATCAATCAGCCCCTGCCACTGCTCTAGAGTTGTCGGATTGCGCCCTTGACCTACCAACCAACTTCGCTGCAGTTGGTGGTCTACCAATAGCACCCAATCGTAAAGCCCTATTGCCATCTGTGGCAGTTGGTCACTATCTTCTGTTTTGGTCGGCAGCTTCTCTAGTCGTCGAGCAAGATCATAGCTGAAGTAGCCCATTGCTCCACCACAAAATGGTAGCTCATGGCTCTTTTCAGTGGGCGCACCCAACTGTTGTTGCAGGAGATCAAATGGGTCATCAGTCGAATAGGTGACTTCATCACCGCAACAGATAGTTGTCAGCTCATCATAGGTTAGTAGTGTAACGTAAGGTTCAGCAGCTATAAGATCAAATCGCCCCTGTTGGCTCCAAGGTTGACAGCTATCAAGAAAAATCGCCCAGGACTGTTGGTGCAGTGCAGCAAAGTACTTTGCACTATCGTCACAGTAGGGGATTTCATGGATTAGAGGAGTTGCCATAGCGCTGAGATTGTATGTAATCACCCAACGCTTTTCACCTTATTTTGGTAGTATGCTCTGTAAATAGATTAAGGTCGTTCTGATGATTTTAAAAATACTCCTGCCACTATTACTTATTTGCTTTTGTAGCATCATCTCGGCAAGTGAGGGGCCACACAAGCGTTGGTACACAGAGGAGCAGGTGGCTCAGGGCGCACCGTTATTTGCCAAATTCTGTGCCGAATGTCATGGCAAACAGGCGGCATCCACCCCCGAGTGGCGTAAGCAGGATGCTGAGGGCTACTACCCCCCACCTCCACTCAACGGCACCGCTCACACCTGGCATCATCAACTGCCACTTCTACAACGCACCATTCAAGAGGGTGGAGTCAAATTTGGCGGTAAAATGCCCTCCTTTGCAGAGAAGCTTACAGCGGCTGAGACTGATGCCATCATCGCTTGGTTTCAATCTCTTTGGTCAGAGAAAATCTACAACACATGGAGCGGACAAGGCATCTCACGAGTACAACAACCCGCTTTCATGGACAAACTACCGCGTTAAGCATTGGATCAACATTAATGAAAAATAGTGTGGATGATAAGCGCCATAAAAACCGCATGGCCAATAAAAAAGAGCTAAAACGCGCCTATCAAATAGGGATTAAGGTACAAATAGGCATTGAACTATGAGAGAGCTGATTCTCGGCGGTGCTCGCTCAGGAAAGAGTGCTCTAGCTGAACAGCTGGCGAAAGAGAGTGGGCAACAGGTGATCTACATCGCCACCGCTACAGCAGATGATCAAGAGATGGCAAAGCGCATTGAGCATCACCAACAGCATCGGCCAAAAGATTGGCTGTTGATCGAAGAGCCCATTCATCTCACTCAAACATTACAGCAACAGGCAGCAGAAGAGCGAATTTTACTGGTCGACTGCTTGACCCTTTGGCTCACCAACCTGCTGATGAAGCGTGCTGATATTCAGCAGCACAGGGAGTCACTACTACAGCTACTACCCAACCTGCCAGGAAGGCTAATTATGGTCAGCAATGAGGTGGGGATGGGCATTGTACCGATGGGGGAGATTTCACGCCGTTTTCAAGATGAGTCCGGCATTTTGCATCAAGCACTGGCACAACGCTGCGAGCGCGTCATATTAACCGTGGCAGGTCTGCCACACATATTGAAAGGGCCTCCACTTTGTTAAACAAATGGCTAAATAAACCACTACAAGAGGCGAGCATTACACACCTCAACAAGGCAAAACAGCGGCAAGATAACCTAACAAAACCCGCAGGTTCATTGGGCAGAATGGAGGCGTTAGCCATTCGTTTAGCTGCGCTACAAGCGACTGAACACCCCGCTGCCGATAGAGTCACCATTGCCATCTTTGCAGCAGACCATGGTGTTGCAGCAGCCGGCATCTCCGCCTTTCCACAGGAGGTGACGGGGCAGATGGTAGCTAATTTCTCCGCAGGCGGTGCCGCCATCTCAGTGCTAGCTAAAAGTTTGGGGGCTGACCTAGAGGTAGTCAACCTCGGTACAGTGCAAGATCTTGGCCCACTCCCTGGCGTTATAGATTGCCGGATTGCCGCTGGTACAGCTAATTTCCAACATCAAGATGCCATGAGTGATCAGCAGTTGGCCAACGCACTGCTTGCAGGCCGTGAGAGTGTAATGCGTGCCGTATCAGCCAATGCACAGCTCTATATCGGCGGTGAGATGGGGATCGGCAATACCACCTCAGCCACCACTATCGCCGCTGAACTATTGATAATAGAGCCTGAGATGCTGGTAGGGCCAGGAACGGGCCTCAACCAAGCTGGTGTCAACAAAAAAGCTGAGGTAATCCGCCAGGCACTATCCCGCTATCAACAGCTAGGTAAAACACCGCTAGAGCTTCTGCGCTGTGTCGGCGGCTTTGAGATTGCCGCATTAACAGGCGCCTACATTGCAGCAGCACAGGAGGGGTTGCCTAGTGTGGTCGATGGCTACATCAGCAGCGTGGCCGCGCTGGTGGCGATTAATCTACAGCCAAAGATCAAACCTTGGCTCTTCTATTCACACCGCTCTGCCGAACCTGGCCACCGCTACGTTTTAGCCTCCCTAGACGCACAACCACTATTTGATTTTGGCATGCGTCTAGGTGAAGGGAGCGGTGCAGCAACAGCCGTCCCCCTACTGCGCTTAGCTTGTGATCTGCACAACAACATGGCTACTTTTGCCGAGGCGGGAGTCTCTGACCAATGAGCCACCCCATCACCACAATCGACCTCATCCGGCACGGCCAGCCAGAGGGTGGAGAGCGCTATCGCGGTTGGTTGGATGACCCACTCTCACAAGAAGGTTGGCAGCAGATGAGCCAAGCACTAGAGCGTGAGCAGCCTTGGGATCTAATTATCAGCTCATCATTGATCCGCTGTGCCGATTTTGCGATGACACTTGGCAACAAACTACAAAAACCTGTGGTAATTGAAGAGCGTTTAAGAGAGATCTCATTTGGTGAGTGGGAGGGGCGAACAGCTGCTGACATTTTCAGTGAAACTCCAGAAGCCATCAGTAATTTCTGGCATGACCCTGTCAACCACTCACCACCTGGTGGTGAGTCAATGGATCAATTTTCCCAACGTATCAGCAGGGCCTGGGACGATTTGATCACTACTCAGAGTGACAAGCATATTTTGCTAGTGGGTCACGGCGGTGTAATACGAATGATTATTGGCCAACTGCTCGGCATGCCACTCAACAACCTATTTCGACTGGAGGTGCCAATGGCAGCGGTCAGTCAGATTCGGATTGAAGATGGCCTACCAAGATTGGTCTTCCACTCAAGATAGAGAGCGAACAAGAGTTACCCACCCTCCTATCACCGAGTTAATTTGTTTGTAACTACTCAGCGTATTCATCTTTTATCTAAGTAAGCACATTAAACATTAGCCAAAGCTTATTAATAAAGCTCTGAATAGCGAAAAAATTAAATGTTTTATTCCTATAGCCGATAGCTTTTACAGCCCTGTATATATGTGGCCTGCCGCCCCTTTGAGTATGAGACAGCTGGATATGAAAAACCCTATAAATTAAAGTCGATTCATTCTATGCAGATATCAACCACATACCTCTATTTGATGGGGGAAGTTTTGGCGCTTCTCTTGCTAGTGGTATGTCTGCTGATCTACTTCTATTTCCGCGA
>JAMOMH010000200.1 GCA_027068675.1 Sedimenticola sp. | reverse complement strand
TGATCGGCTTCTGCCCCGAGGCGGTGTTTACGGTCTGCCTCATAATCGGCATAGTTGCCTTCAAACCAAGTGATCTGACTATCGCCTTCAAAGGCCAAAATATGGGTGGCGATGCGATCCAGAAACCAGCGATCATGCGAGATGACAACCACGCAGCCAGGGAAGGTGAGAATAGCCTCCTCCAGTGCCCGAAGTGTTTCAACATCAAGATCATTGGTTGGCTCATCGAGTAGTAGCAAATTGCAACCGCTCTTCAGTAGTTTGGCTAGATGCAGGCGGTTACGCTCACCCCCGGAGAGATCACCAATCCGTTTCTGCTGATCACTACCACGGAAGTTGAAGCGGCCAACATAGGCGCGAGAACTCATCTCAAAGCGCCCAACGGTGATCACCTCGGAGCCATCTGAGATCTCTTCCCAGACGGTTTTGTTGTTATCCAGTGCCTCACGGCTCTGATCAACGCAGGCGACTTGTACACTATCACCGATGCGCATCTCACCTGAGTCAGGTTTTTCCTCACCGGTAATCATACGAAAGAGGGTGGTTTTACCCGCGCCATTGGGGCCGATCACACCGACAATACCACCCTTGGGCAGATTGAAGTTAAGGTTGTCGTAGAGCAGGCGATCGCCAAATGATTTACGCAGGTTAGTGGCTTCAATCACCAGGTCACCCAGGCGCTCACCAGGTGGGATGTAGATCTCATTGGTCTCATTACGCTGTTGGAAATCTTGTGAGCTTAGCTCCTCAAAGCGCTGCATACGTGCCTTACTTTTGGCGTGACGACCTTTGGGATTGGAGCGCACCCACTCCAGCTCATGTTTCATGCTCTTGAGGCGTGCTTGCTCCTGTTTGGCTTCGCTCTCCAAACGGTTTCCTTTCTGCTCAAGCCATGAGCTGTAGTTGCCCTCCCATGGGATGCCGTGGCCGCGATCCAGCTCTAAAATCCAACCAGCGACATTATCGAGGAAGTAGCGGTCATGGGTGACTGCAACGACTGTACCGCTGTAGTCGTGCAGAAAGCGCTCTAGCCAGCCGACGGATTCAGCATCGAGATGGTTGGTTGGCTCATCAAGTAGCAGCATATCGGGTTTAGAGAGTAGCAGGCGGCAGAGGGCTACACGTCGGCGTTCACCCCCCGAGAGCGTTTTGACATCAGCATCCCAAGGTGGCAGACGTAGTGCATCAGCCGCCACTTCAAGCTGGCGCTCTAGGTTGTGGCCATCGGTTGCTTGGATGATGTTCTCATACTCAGCCTGCTTAGTGGCGAGTGCATCGAAATCTGCATCGGGTTCGGCGTAGGCTGCGTAGACTTTGTCTAACCCCTCCAGCGCCTCTTTGATATGGCCTAGCGCCTCTTCGACGTTGCCCCTCACATCCTTTTCGGGGTCGAGCTGTGGTTCTTGTGCCAAATAGCCCACTTTGATACCTGGCTGTGGTCTTGCTTCACCCTCAATTTCGGTATCCAGCCCCGCCATGATACGGAGCAGTGTTGATTTTCCTGAGCCATTTAGGCCCAGCACACCAATTTTAGCACCCGGGAAAAATGAGAGGGAGATGTCGCGGAGAATAACGCGCTTTGGCGGTACGATTTTACCAACGCGATTCATTGTGAATATGTA
>JAMOMH010000199.1 GCA_027068675.1 Sedimenticola sp. | reverse complement strand
CTCTTTAGGGCGTGAGATTATTGGTATCAAATTTGCCTTTATTGGCATCGAGATGACAAGAATCACAATGGCTGATTGATTTTACTTTAGAGCTATCCAGCGCTTTTTTATGTAACTGAATAAAAAATGGAATCTCAGATACGCGCAGCGGAACCTGTCCATCATGCAGCGAGCGAACTAGCTTAATGGAGATTTTTCGGGTGGTGCGGCCTGCGGCGTTATCTAATAAAAGGTTCCTGATTGTAGCCAGTTCATCATCAGTCAGCTCAATATTTTTACCAAAGTGATTTTTCAGGTTTGACATGGTTCTCTCCCATGAGGCGATGGGTAACAAACCTGGCTGGTAGGCAAAGTGACAGCTGCCACACTTATCGAGATAGAGGCTATCGGTGATGGCCGCTACCCCTGACTTATCACCGCTAAACCAGCTATCGAAGAGTGGGTGGTTTTTTTCACTTGCATTGACTCGGACATCACGGCTAAAAGCGTTGCTGCTTATGCTGAGTAGAGCAGTGGATAGGATGATCAATGATAGGTTTTTCAATGTTATTTTCATGGGGTATCTCAGAAAAGAATGAGTATGTACCATTTTTACATGGGGCTTGCTTTTGTTCTAGAATTTTTTTGTTAGTTAGTGGTGGATTGTGTCGATAGGGGCGGGACATATCTGCATTAGCCCAACTCACTTAGTCGATAAGTAAGTTGGGCAGAGGCGAAATTATTAGTGGCTTGGTAGACGGAGTGTTAGCGTCTCGGGAGGTAGACATATCTTGTCATTACAGGCTTGTAGCTTGAGCTGAACAGCCAGCATCCGGTCGGCATCTTTTGCTTGGCTTAGTTTGGCATCAATCTCAATTTCACCATGATAGACAGCAAGTGCTTCGCTCTGAAAACCCAAGGTGGTGAGATCAGCTTTTGGGTAGTTCACTTTGCCAAGTTGCCACCCTTTTGTGCTGTTGCTCAACTTCAGGTCGGTGGCGATCAGGCCATCTTGTAGTGGTTTGTCTGAGTTGATGTGCCACCCCGCAGGGATGTTGAATTTTACAGATAGTTTGTCGCCTTTGATCGAGGTGCTGGCACGGATGCCGCCTTGTGCGGCGTAGCCAATATTGGTGAGCTCACCCTGTTGCAGATCATCAACGCCAGCTAGTAGATAGGCGAAGGCGATGGGGCGGTTGTTGATGCTGTTGGCGTAGGCGGCAAGCAGGTTTTGAGCCTGTTTCCGGTACTCAAGATTATGGGTGCGTTTGCTCAACATCTGTAGTGACCGTAAGGCGACAGCGGTGCCGGATGGGATGGCCCCATCGGTTCCACTATCATGCGGACGACTCATGCTGGTTAGGCCTCTATCGTTGCCGAGGTAGAAGGTGCCGCTGATGGGGTCGACAAACTTCTCGATCAGCTGGTCGGTGATGCTGCTGGCACGTTCAAGCCAGATTTTGTCTTGGGTGGCATCATAGAGATGCAGCATCCCCTCGGCGAAGAAGGCGTAATCCTCCTGACTGGCGGCAATGGAGGATTTTCCATCGAGATGTGAGCGTAGCAGGTGGCCATCACTATCTTGGTTATTGTTCCAGATAAACTCGGCGGAGCGGCGGGCCGCTTCGGTGTAGAGCGATTGGTTTAG
>JAMOMH010000198.1 GCA_027068675.1 Sedimenticola sp. | reverse complement strand
TTAAATTAAGGGGTCATTGACAAAGCCGCCAAACATTTGGTTTGGCGGTTTTTTTGCTTTCAATGCCGATGAGCACCTAAATTTGACGACCTTGTATAGAAAAAATTAGTCACTTGATTCACCATCACAACTCGCCTGCCAAACTATTTTTCAACCGCAAAGAGAGCAACCCAGCCATCAATACAAATCCCGCTGACCACCACAAGCAGCCCACCAACCCCTGAGTCTGATAGATCCAGCCAGAAAGCACCGTGCCGGTCAATCGTCCACCCGCGTTGGCCATATAGTAAAAGCCCACATTCATCGATACTTTATCATGCTCAGACCAAGCAACAATTAGATAGGAGTGTACGGCGGAGTTGATGGCAAACACCGCACCAAACACAATCAAGCCGACAATAATCACCCGATTTGGCTCCATGCCTTGCTGCAAAGCCAGGGCAATAGCAGCTGGGATCAACATCAAACCAAAGGCCCAGACCTTGGCGGTGGTTTCGTTAGGGTGATGGCCACGCAGGATCATCGGTGTGCAAGATTGGATAATCCCATAAACAATCACCCACAGCGCCAGAAACGCCCCCACTTCACTGAAACGCCAACCCAGCACCGAAAAAAGAAAGACCGGTAGCCCCACCACAAACCAGATATCCCGTGCACCAAAAAGAAAAAAACGAGCAGCAGAGAGCCAGTTGATAGCAGGCGTATTGGAGAGGAGCTGAGTAAACTTCGGCTTGGATTGACTCTTACCCAAACCACTTGGCAGCAGTATGGCGGTAATGATCAACACCAGCAGCAACCCACCTGCCAAGATCAATAAGGCGTTCCTGAACCCAACAAACTCAAGTAGTATCGCGCCAAGAAAAAAGCCTACACCTTTCAATGTATTTTTGGAGCCAGTAAGCAAGGCAATCCACTTAAACAGACGCGACTCACTCTCTTTGGGCACAAGGATTTTCACCCCCGCTTTTGCCGACATTTTATTCAAATCTTTTGCAATGCCCGACAACGCTTGAGCCAACATTACATAGGCCACACTCAGCCAAGCCTCCGGCACCGTCAGCATCACCAGTGCCACCACCTGCAATCCCATACCGATATGCATGGTGAGATTTAAACCAATACGCGCCCCTAGCCAACCACCCACCAAATTGGTGACGATGCCGAAAAGCTCGTAGAAGAGAAACAGCATCGCCACTTCAAAGGGTGAATATCCCAACTGGTGGAAATAGAGCACCACCAACATGCGGATCGCACCATCGGTAAGGGTAAAGGCCCAGTAGCCACCGGTAATTAGCAGATAGTTACGCAGACCTTCAGGCATGGTTAGAGAGGCCGCGCCACCTTGGCCACCAACTCCATCATGCGATTCACATAGCCCCACTCATTGTCATACCAGGCGTATATTTTCACCTGTGTCTCATTAATGACCATGGTGGAAAGTGCATCAATGATGGCGGAGCGTGGGTCGTTGAGGTAATCAACCGAAACCAGCGGTCGTTCTTCATAACCCAGAATGCCCTTTAATCCACCTTCCGCAGCCTCTCTGAAATAGCCATTAATCTCCTCAACAGTCACCGGGCGTGATGCTTCAAAAACAAAGTCGGTGAGTGAAGCATTGAGCAACGGTATACGCACCGCATGGCCGTTGAGCTTGCCCTCAAGCTCAGGAAAGATTTTGGTAATCGCCTTGGCTGATCCTGTTGATGTAGGAATCAGTGAATTGCCGCAGGCACGAGCGCGGCGTAGGTCTTTGTCTCCCTTATCGACAATGGTTTGTGTATTGGTAATATTGTGAATGGTTGTTATACAGCCATGTACGATCCCCACCCTCTCCTGCATCACTTTCACCACCGGAGCAAGACAGTTGGTGGTGCAGGAGGCTGCTGTCAGTAGATGATGTGTGGCGGGATCATAAAGATCATCATTGATGCCATAAACAATATTCAGCGCCCCATCCGTGGGGGCAGCGATGATCACCTTTTTCACACCCTGATCAAAGTAACCGTTTAAGGTATCCGGCTTTTTATGATGGTTGCCGGTCGCCTCGATCACAATATCGCAATCTGACCAATCGGTATCACCAATAGTGGCATTTGATGAGTAGGCTAATATTTTATCACCGATGATGATATTGCCGTTTTCTGCTCTCGTATCGTAAGCCCAGATGCCATGCACTGAATCAAACTTAAGCAGGTGAGCCGAACCTGTTGCATCAGCAGCAATCTCATTGATCTGCACAATCTCAAACTCAGACTGCCCCCAACCAGCTCGTAACCCAAGCCGTCCCATACGACCAAAACCGTTGATACCTACCTTAATTGTCACTTCTCTCACCTCATTGGAACTTATTTATCAATGACTCTTCGCCGCCTGCACTGCTACGCCCAATTCGTACCAAGGCTTGCTGGCATTCACTACCCGTACCAGCAGCAGCATGACAGGCACCTCAATCAATACCGTGACCAGTGCAACTAGCGCTTACCCGCATAAGCAGATATGTTAATCCAAAAAAAACGCTTACCCACACCTCTTCTGCTCAGCAGCAGCTGCCAACTTCACAAGATCCGCCTGCATCTCTTTATTATCTTCACCACACTGGCGAATATGCTCAAACAGCGGCCCGCAACAACCATCCACCACGCGGTAATAGACCCACACACCTTCACGCCGAGTCGATACCAAGCCATTGTTGCGTAGATAGGCTAGGTGGCGTGATACCACGCTTTGAGAGAGTTCCAGTGTCTCCACCAGATCACAAACACACAGCTCACCCTTCTCCAGCAACAGATAAACAATCCGCAAGCGAACCGGTTCCGAAAGCGTTTTAAACAGAGAAGCGAGCAATTCTGTATTCATGGCGGTTATTATATATGCCTAGCCAAATATATCAAATTTACTTAGAGAGCAGCAAAATCAAACACTCAGATTTATGTTATTCAAAAGATGGTTAAGTTATCCTACGAGGGAAGCATAACAATAGAAAAGAGAAAAAAGATGAATGGCACAATTGATTACAGACTCATGACTAAAATAGTCACAGCTCTGATTTTCATGATACCCACTATATCGTTAGCGGAGAAGAGCCCAGGTTTTCAATGGAATGTTGAAAGTCAGTTGCGCTATGACGACAATCTCTACCGCACCAACGAACAGTCTGCTGAGAGCAGCACCATCTTCGCCATAAAACCCAAGCTCTCCTGGTTATCACTCTATGGCAAGCATCTGTTTGACCTCACCTATCAGGGGAACTACGACCGCCTCCAATCCGAGCATCATCTCAAGGCCCACGCCCTGCTTGACCACTCCTACCGGCTAAACAGTGAGTACACCCTGGGCATCCATTGGGATAGTGACCGGCCAGGCAAGACCAATGCTCTATCAAATTCCAGCAGTAGCCTAAACCAATCACGTGACATCTATACCAAAGGCAAAATATATTACGGACACAGCGCCAGCCAAGGCCAACTCCAGGGGCAACTGGATTATCATCAACAGCGCTACACCAACAACAATCAAGAGTATCGTGACCATAACCGCCTAGGCACCACGGGTATCTTTTACTACCGAGTGGCACCCAAGACCAGAATGCTATTTCAGGTCAGCTTCACAAACTATGATTACCTAAATAACGACACCTTTGGCAAGAATCAGAGCAGCCAGGAATTTCGCTACCTGACCGGTGTTACATGGGAGGCCACCAGCAAAACCTCTGGCATTTTCAAGATCGGCTACCAGGATAAGAACTACAACGATAGCGCCTTTGGTGATCTATCGAGCCTCGCTCTCATGCTGGATAGCACCTGGAAACCAAACACCTACACAACAATCACCATTGGCGCTGCCCAAGAGAATAGGGAATCAGCCCAAGAGTCTTCCAATGGTTATCTCCGCCGACACATCAAAACTGGGCTAGAGCACGATATCACCCCCCGCACCCAGCTACTCATCAAGGTATGGTACGGCAATGACCAATTTGACGACATTTTCAACCGAGAAGATGATCGTTGGGATCTGCAGCTAAGTGTAAAACACAGCCTCTTACGCTGGTTATACATAGGTGCTAAATATCAATATGAAGAGCGAGACTCCAGCCTAGATAGCTACGATTTTAATGCCAATGTCTATACGTTATTAATTGGCACCAATTTCAAAAATTGAAGCCGTTTCTATTTCAGCCATTTGTTGTGGCGAAGAGTGTATATAAGTATACTTATTAATCAGGTTTGGTCTAGAGATTTCCTAAGGAAGCTCTGAATAAGTCTGCTTGCACTGAAGCGTAAGGTTCGCTAAAGCTCAGCTAAAATTTAGGCTGAGATGAAATTGTTCCAATTTGTTTCGAAGTGAGCGGCAATAGTTGCTCTATTGCAAGTGTATGCCATAAGGCACTCACAAACTGCATACGCACCATCTCCCTGCGGCTAATAGTTCAGTCGTCACCAAGCTAAATATATATACGAAATAAAAAAGGAATTTCCCGAGATGTCGCCCCCCCCCAACAGACAATACGATAAGAGATCAGGCGGATCTCTGGTTGCCCTCTACCTGCTACTCCTATCTCTGTTACTAAATACCACGCATCTATTTGCCGAAGAGCTGGATAGCTACCGCCTGGCAGCTGATGACATCATATCTATCACCGTCTTTGACGAACCCGATCTAAGTCTGAGCAAGGTTCGTATCGCCACCAACGGTACCATCTCAATGCCGCTGATCGGTCAAATTAATGTCACTGGGTTAACTGCTGTAGAGGTAGAAGCCGCAGCCTCCGCGTTACTGGCCGATGGTTACCTGAAGAAACCCGAAGTGACCGTATCGATAATTGAGTACCGGCTGTTCTACATTACCGGTGAAGTAAAAAAACCAGGGGGATACAGCTACCGAGATGGGCTTACTGTGCACAAGGCCGTCTCCCTGGCGGGTGGTTTTTCCGAACGAGCCAATCAGGAAAAAATATCCATCACCCATGATGGCAGCACCAAGGTTGTGAATCGGGTCAAACTGACCGATCGCATTCGCCCCGGTGATGTGATCACCATTAAAGAGAGCTTTTTCTGAGCACCAATATGAATCATCCACTGCCCCCTCTACAGAAAAATGCGCCCATTAACCAGTCCCAACCCATAGAGATGTTTGAAACCACATCTAATGATGAGGAGAGCATCGACCTGGCACAGTACTGGCAAACCATACGCCGCCACAAGTGGGGGATTCTCAGTGTTACATTGATCGCCTTGATCATTGGCATTCTCACGGCGCTCTCAGCAGTCCCTATCTACAAAGCAGAAACCAAGTTGTTGGCTGATCCTCTGCTACCAAACGCACCCATGCGAGATCAATATGCCAACACCGCACTGGTTTTTCTATTTTATGAAACCCAATATGAGATTATTCGCTCTCAGAATATTGCCAAAAAGGCGGTTGATAAACTAGATTTGGTCGCTAAAGCTAAAAGTGAAGCAACTAAAGCTAAACAAGCAACACCATCAGAGCCTGAAAATATTTTTCAGCAAATTAAAGCCTGGCGAAAATCATTCAACTGGTGGGGTTTATTGCCCGATGAAAAACTGTCTCAAACCAAACCCGTAGCAGAACCCACCGATGAAGAGATTCGCAGGCAGATCGCCTCTGGCATTCAAGGCTCGCTCTCTGTAAAAGGTGGGAAACAGAGCCAAATTATAAGTATCAGCTATGAATCAGCCGATCCAAAATTGGCTGCCGATGTCACTAACGCTATCGCTGATGCCTATGTTGAGTTTGGCCTTAATTCCCGACTGACCGGCGCAAAAAAGACCTCTAGCTGGTTAAGCGAACAGTTAAACAACCTCAGAGACAAACTTCAGCAATCAGAAACTGCGCTCCAGTCCTATCAAAAACAGAAGGGTATGGTCGACACAAAACAGCAGCAGCAGATTGCCAGTACACAACTCTCCTCCCTCAACTCTAAACTAATCCAGGCGCAGACCGACCGTAGCGAAGCTGAGATCCGTTACAAACAGGCTCAAAACCTCAAAGAGGGTAATGAGAGCGACCATAAATCCCTGGAGAGTGTCCTCAGCCGCCCCTCTGCACGCGCCATAGTACAAGAAGAGTCCAGGCTCTCTCGTTACGTACAGGAGCTTTCTGATCGCTATGGTGAAAAACACCCCAAGCTGATCGCTGCCCGCACCGACCTCAAAGAGATCAAACGAAATCTAAGACAAGAGCTCAGCAAAGTTGTAGGCACGATCCAAAGAGAGTATGAAGCTGCCACCGCTCAAGAGAGAAAAATCAGCACCCTGATAAAGGATCAGAAGTACCAAATCGGATCACTAAAAGGTGCCAATTTTGAACTTGCAAACCTTGAGCGAGAAGTAGAAAACAACCGTAGAATTTATGAATCATTTCTGGGCCGTTTCCAAGAAGCGGATATATCAGAAGAGTATGATGCCACCAACATTCGCATTATCGATACCGCCAATGTTCCAAGCACTCCCTACAAACCCAATAAACCAAGGGTGATCATGATATCAGTGGTGATAGGGCTCTTTTTAGGTATACTGCTGGCCTTCCTGCGCGAGTCACTGGATAACACCTTCAAAACCCCAGGCACCATCGAAGAGAAACTAGCTATTCCAGCACTCGGACTCACCTCATTAGTGAAAAATGGACGAGGGGATGTCATCCCAGAAAAACAGTATTTGGCCGATTCACGCTCAGAGTTCTCTGAGAACATAAACCACATCCGCACCGGACTGCTCTTCTCAAATATCGACCACCCACCCCAAGTGATCATGGTGACCTCTTCCACCGCATCTGAGGGCAAATCCACTCTTTCCATCAATTTGGCCACCGCTCTAAGTCAGCTAGGGGGGCGCACCTTACTACTGGAGGCCGATCTCAGAAAGCCAAGCATCGCCAAAACAATGCAGATTAACCGCACACCTGGAATAACTGACCTGATAGTTAGCCAGGGTAAAATAAAACAGATACCCATACAAAAAATCGATGGGGAAGATAGCAACCTCTATATACTTACCAGCGGCTCCCTACCACCCAACCCCCTGGAGCTGGTCTCCTCCGATCACTTCCGCAAAGTGCTGGAGAAACTCAAGAGCAGTTTCAAATATATTGTAATAGATACCCCACCCGTTCTAGCTGTTAGTGACGCTAGCGTCATTGGTAACTTGGTTGACAGCACTATTATCGCAACCAAGAGTGAATCCACCACCATAAAAATGGCTCAGGAGGCCTTAGGCAGACTGAATAAAGCCAATATTCATGTTACCGGCGCCGTACTCACCCAGGCCGAACCGAGCCGCATGAACTACTACGGTGGTTATTACTACCACGCCAGCTACTACGGTTATAAAACACCCAAAACAGATAAAATAACCTGAGCGACCGATAAGTGCCATCCGCTCCATTTCCACCACCAATGGCTGATATGCATAGCCACATCCTACCGGGTGTGGATGACGGCGCACAAACAGACGAAGAGGCCCTCAGCCTACTCAGAATGGCGGTAAAAGATGGTGTGATGATCCAGATTCTCACACCACATGTTGATAGCCAGCGCTATAAAAAAAACACCAAAGAGCTACTTGAGAGTCGATTTCGTGAATTAAATGACATCGTGATACAAGCCCGTATCCCCATCGAACTCCACCTAGCTGCCGAGGTACGCATTTGCCAACAGATTATGTCAATGGTCGATGCCGACACCATCCCCTGGTTAGGCAGCTGGAATGGGCAGAAAACATTTCTCCTGGAACTCCCACTAAATAGTGTTCCCGCCGGAACAGACAATCTAATACGCTGGCTACGCAACCAAAACATCCTTCCAGTAATTGCCCACCCAGAACGCAACAAAGTGTTTCAGAAACACCCAGAAAAACTTCAACCCCTGCTGGATATGGACTGCCCACTACAAGTTAACGCCGGTAGCATCACCGGTCAGTTTGGCCCAAGTTCAAAGAAACTTGCCCATAGATTGTTGAAAGAAGACAAAGTCAGCGTGCTAGCCAGCGATTGTCACAACCTAAATCGTCGCCCTCCAAACCTTAGACAAGGTATCAAAGCTACTGCAAAATTGGTTGG
>JAMOMH010000197.1 GCA_027068675.1 Sedimenticola sp. | reverse complement strand
GCCTATTCTAGATGCACTTAAACAATCAGTTATATGTTCATTGAGGACAAATTGTCATGGGACAAGATACAAAAATAAGTACCACCCGTACCGACTCATCTTGCAGCGTACCTGTGTTGCCACTGCGTGATGTGGTTGTTTACCCACACATGGTTATCCCACTATTTGTTGGCCGTGAAAAATCTATCCAGGCACTTGATGAAGCGATGCAGAATGACAAGCAGGTTTTGTTAGTTGCACAACGTAATCCTGATGTCGATGAGCCGGGTATTGAAGATATGTATGGTATTGGCACCGTTGCCAATATTTTACAGCTGCTGAAACTGCCAGATGGCACTGTAAAGGTACTAGTTGAGGGGGGAGAGCGTGTTGCGATTATCCGTTTTAATGCGGAAGATGAATACTTCACTGCGGAGTTTTCGCCGCTGCTTGAAGAGTTAGAGCTTGATGAGCGTGAAATTGATGTCTTGATGCGGACAGCAACATCACTGTTTGATCAATATGTAAAAATGAATAAGAAAGTCCCCCCAGAGGTACTGACCTCCCTCTCTAGTATTGAAGATCCTAGTCGTCTTGCGGACACCATCGCTGCTCACATGTCTCTTAAATTGGAAGAGAAGCAGCAGGTGTTAGAGATGTTTAAAGTACCGCAGCGGATTGAGCACCTAATGGGTCTCATGGAGTCTGAAAATGACATCATGCAGATGGAGAAAAAAATTCGTGGCCGAGTTAAACGCCAAATGGAGAAGAACCAGCGTGAGTACTATTTGAATGAGCAGATGAAGGCGATTCAGAAAGAGCTGGGTGAAATGGAAGATGCACCAAACGAGATCGAAGATTTAGCAAAACGTATTGAAGAAGCGGGCATGCCAAAAGAGGCGAAAGAGAAGGCGCTGGCAGAGCTCAATAAATTAAAATTGATGTCACCCATGTCAGCCGAAGCGAGTGTCGTAAGAAATTATCTCGATACTTTAGTGGGCGTCCCATGGAAAAAACGTAGCCGAGTCCGTTTAGATCTTTCGGCTGCTGAAGAGGTTCTTGAGGCAGATCATTATGGTCTTGAGAAGGTTAAAGAGCGCATTTTGGAGTATTTGGCCGTACAGAGTCGGGTACGAAAGCTAAAGGGGCCTATCCTCTGTTTGGTGGGCCCTCCTGGTGTTGGTAAAACATCGCTTGGCCAATCGATCGCAAGAGCAACCAATAGAAAATTTGCTCGGATGGCATTAGGCGGCGTGCGGGATGAGGCTGAGATTCGAGGTCATCGGCGCACCTATATTGGCGCACTACCTGGCAAAATTATGCACAACCTATCTAGGGTGGGTACTCGGAATCCACTCTTCTTATTGGATGAGATCGACAAGATGGCGGCAGATTTTCGGGGTGATCCTGCGTCAGCCTTGTTGGAAGTACTTGATCCAGCGCAGAATAATACCTTTAATGATCACTATCTTGAGGTCGATTTTGATCTTTCAGATGTGATGTTTGTCTGTACAGCTAACACATTGAGAATTCCCCCTGCCTTGCTTGATCGTATGGAGGTGATTCGCATCTCTGGTTACACCGAAGATGAGAAGGTGAATATTGCTGAGAGATACCTGATTCCAAAGCAGATTACTGATAATGGTTTGAAGGATAATGAACTATTGATTCAGGAGGCTACAACTCGCGATATCGTCCGCTACTACACCAGAGAGGCAGGTGTGCGTAACCTTGAGCGAGAGATCGCAAAAATTAGCCGTAAGGTTGTTAAAGAGATACTGCTGAAGAAGGTTGATGGAGAGGTTACTGTAACCCCCGACTGTCTTGAGCATTATCTAGGTGTAAAACGCTTCCGCTATGGTCTTGCAGATGAGTTTGATCAAGTGGGCCAGGTAACAGGGTTAGCCTGGACAGAGGTGGGTGGAGAGCTGCTTCGTATTGAGTCTGCCCTGGCGCCAGGTAAAGGCCGTATGACCCAGACAGGTAAGTTGGGTGAGGTGATGCAGGAGTCGATTACAGCGGCAATGACAGTGGTGCGAAGCCGCGCTAAGTCGCTCGGTATTGAGGCAGATTTTTATCATAAATATGATATTCATATCCATGTGCCTGAAGGCGCAACACCTAAAGATGGGCCAAGTGCCGGTATTGGCATGTGTACAGCGCTAGTATCGGCATTGACCGATATACCTGTGCGTGCTGATGTTGCCATGACAGGTGAGATCACACTGCGTGGTGAAGTGTTGCCAATTGGTGGTCTGAAAGAGAAGTTGTTAGCTGCTCATCGAGGAGGCGTGGCGACAGTCATAATTCCTCATGAAAATGAGCGGGATTTGGTTGATCTACCAGAAAATATCAGGCGGGATCTCGAGATTAAAGTGGTTCAGTGGATTGACGAAGTGCTTGATATCGCACTGGTTAGAAAACCACTGCCAAAGACAATTGATGCGAAAAATGACCTCTCTAAAGAGAAAAAAGAGAAGTCGGACGGTGAAAAATCATCTAAAGAGCCATCTGAGTCAATTACTCACTGACTGTCACTTGACAGAGGTATGGTCGCCGGTGATAATTCAGCGCGATTCGGTAATAGCCGATCCAATAAATTTTTAAATGGGCGTACTACCTCGGGATCAAGTAGTCGCAATTTTAATAAACAAATGGGGAATAGATTAATGAAAAAAGCGGAACTAGTAGACGCTATTGCTGATTCAGCAGATATATCTAAAGCAGCAGCAGGCCGTGCACTTGATGGCTTTGTTGCAGCAGTTACGGAAGCCCTAAAATCAGGTGACCAAGTTACTCTTGTTGGCTTTGGCACCTTTTCTGTACGTGAACGTGCAGCCCGCCAAGGCCGTAACCCTCAGACGGGTGAAACCATCGAAATTAAAGCATCCAATAATCCTGCTTTTAAAGCTGGTAAAGCCCTAAAAGACGCGGTAAACTAGCTGGCTAATTAAGGGCGCTTAGCTCAGCTGGGAGAGCATCGCCCTTACAAGGCGAGGGTCGCAGGTTCGATCCCTGCAGCGCCCACCAAAATTGGAGCGGTAGTTCAGTTGGTTAGAATACCGGCCTGTCACGCCGGTGGTCGCGGGTTCGAGTCCCGTCCGCTCCGCCAATTTCGCGAAAAGGGGTATCCAGAAATGGGTACCCCTTTTTTTCGTTTTAGATTACTAAAATGTAACTATTCAGCCTGTTTATATTTTGCCTCGATTTGAGATAAAAGATGGGTAGGCTGAGTAGCTACGTTAAGATGATATAGAATCAAACTATGCTTCAAGCTATCAGAGATAAGGCTCAGGGCTGGGTTGCCTGGGTGATTGTTGGGCTCATCAGTGTTCCATTTGCACTGTGGGGTGTTCAAGAGTATCTAGGGGTTGGTTCAGAGCCACCTATAGCAACGGTTGACGGCCTAGAGATTAGTGAGCGCCAGGTTGATAGTCGCTTCCAGGACTATCGTCAAAACCTCCGTGAACGTCTTGGTGCTGCCTATCAGCCCGGCATTTTCGATGAAGAGGCGATGAAGAGAGAGGTTCTGGAAGAGATAATCAATGAAAGTGTCATTCTGCAAGCTTCTCTTGATATGGGATTGCGGGCTGGTGACATCATGGTTAAAGAGATGATTCTGGCTCAGGAGGCGTTCCAGAAGGATGGTCGCTTTGATCGAGAGAGCTACGAGCGAAATCTCCGCATGCAAGGACAGTCATCCTCTAGTTTTGAAGAGCGCGTAAGACGCTTCCTACTCTCAAACCAGCTATCAATAGCAATAATAAATAGTGAGCTGGTTACTGAGCGTGAAATGAGTGAGGTGATTCGCCTCGTACTGCAGAAACGTGAAGTGGCGTACTTTGTCATCCCAGCAGCAAAATATATCTCTGAAGAGAGCATTTCTGACGGTGATATTCGCAGTTATTATGACGCTAACCGAGAGCAATTTCGCGCTAAGGAACAGGTGAAGTTGGAGTATCTTCGCTTGGATTCATCAACCATAAATCCCCTGATTGAGGTTCCTTCTGAAGATCAGTTGTTGGCCTATTATGAAGCTCATAAAGAGGAAAAAAAGCAGAATGAACAGCGTCGAGCCAGCCATATTTTGATTGCTGTCGAAGATAGTATTGATGATGCAGCTGCGCGACAACAAATCATTAACATTAATGAAAAAATTAAAGCAGGCACCTCCTTCGAAACGTTGGCGAAAGAGTACTCTCAAGACCCAGGTTCAGCGGAAGAGGGTGGTGATTTAGGCTATATTGATCACGGCATTATGGATAAAGCATTTGAAGATGCGCTATTTTCAATGCAGCAGGATGAGGTAAGTGAGCCTGTACGAAGCGAGTTTGGTTATCATCTGATTAAAATGACCGGCTTTAGAGGGGGAGAGATCAAGCCTTTCTCTGAGGTGCGGGATGAGATTGAAACAGATTTTCGCAGCAGTGAAGTTGAGCGTCTATTCTTTGATTATGTAGAACGCCTCAGCGATCACGCTTTTGAGAGTCCAGATAGCCTAGAGCCAGCCGCAGAAGCGCTGGGTATAAAAGTCCAAACAACAGAGTGGTTAAATAGAGATAGCCGTTCAGGTCTTTTTAGTTCAACAAAGGTGAATGGTGCTGCCTTCTCCGAAGATGTATTAGAGCAAGGGAATAATAGTGAGCTGATCGAAATAACACCCGATGACGTGATTGTTGTACGGGTTTTAGAACACAAAACACCATCTATCCAACCACTCAGTGATGTAAAATTACGTATTGAGGACTCTCTGCGCATTCAGCGTGCTGAAGAGGGAGCATCAAAGGCTGCAGAAGCAGATTTGGTACGTCTGCGTTCTGGTGAAACAGTTGATCAAGTGGCTGCTGGCATGGATGTTGAACGCCCTGGTTTAGTGGGCCGAAATAATCCGATGGTACCTCGCCTACTGAGTGACAAACTCTTTAAACAGTCGAAAGGTGATGGTTCACGTTTTGGTGTTGCTAAGTTAGAGAATGGCGACCAGGTCGTTTTTGAGCTGATCTCCGTTATTGATGGCACCATGGCTGATATTGAGGATGAGCAGCTCTCTAGAGAGAGAGATAATTTACAGCAGATGCGGGGGCGTGATTACTATGATCGTCTCGTACAAGATCTGCGTAGTCGTGCAGATGTTACGCTTAATCAATAACGCCTAAACAACTCGTTATCGCGGCGCGAACTTCTGTGGGGTTCGCGCCGTTCTTATTAAGATAACCTTTGAATAAATCTGGTTGCACTAAAGTTGAGGTGAAATTGGGGTAATTTCCATTGAGTATAGAACAATCATGACTTGTTTAGAGTCTCTTTAGGCCATTCCTACAATATGATAGCCAGTATCGACATAGAGAATATCGCCGGTAATACCCGATGCCAGATCAGAGCAGAGAAAGGCAGAGGCATTACCCACCTCTTCAATGGTTACGTTGCGTCTCAGAGGTGTTTTGCTCTCCACCTCATTTAGCATTGAGCGAAAATCTGCGATTCCAGAAGCTGCCAATGTACGGATAGGCCCCGCAGAGATGCCATTGACACGAATGCCTTCAGGCCCAAGTGAGTTAGCAAGATAGCGCACATTGGCTTCAAGACTCGCCTTGGCTACCCCCATCACATTGTAGTTAGGTACTGTTTTAACAGCGCCAAGGTAGCTCATGGTTAGCAGCGAGCCGTTACGTCCTTTCATCATCTCACGACCGCTTTTGGCCAGAGCAGCAAAACTGTATGAGCTGATATCATGGGCGATAGCAAACCCCTCTCGAGTAACCGCATCGATGTAAGAGCCCTCAAGTTGATCTCGAGGTGCAAAACCGACCGAGTGAACGATGCAGTCCAGACCATCCCAGATTTTTCCTAACTCTGAGAAGAGCGCGTTGATCTGCTCATCACTAGCAACGTCACAGGGTAGTACGATATCTGAATCACACTCTGCAGCAAATTTTTCAACGCGCCCCTTAAGTTTATCATTTTGATAGGTGAAGGCTATTTGAGCCCCTTCACGGCGCATCGCTTTTGCGACACCATAGGCAATTGAGCGGTTGCTGGCGACACCAACAATCAGTACTTTTTTGTCTTGCATAAATCCCATTGGATAATTTCCCGCTGAGTGAATTAGAATTAGCCGCTACATTACTGGAATTTGGCTGAACGGAAAAGAGTTTGAAGATATTACTGCCACTCGTTTTATGGCTGACTTTGCTGTCAGGTTGCTCAGATGAGCCGTGGAATAACCCCTATTCTGAGGTGGATAAGCATGAGAATATCTTCTATAGCTCTTTTTCGGAGCGCCCTAAACATCTTGATCCTGCACGCTCATACAGTACTGCCGAGGCCATTTTTACAGGCCAGATATATGAGCCACCACTACAATATCATTTCCTAAAACGCCCCTATGAGCTTGTCCCGCTTGCTGCTGCTGAGATGCCAAGCTTGCACTACTTCAACAAGCAGGGGGCGTTACTGCCACAAGATGCGGTGGATGATGAGATAGTGTTTAGTGAATACCGTATTACTATTCAACCCGATATGTACTACCAACCACACCCTGCACTGGCTCAGGGCGAGGGTGGTGGCTATCTCTATCATGAACTGGATGCCTCTTTGGTAGAAGATATATACACCTTGTCTGATTTCCCACAAGATGGCACACGGGAGGTGACCGCTGCGGATTTTGTCCACCAGATCAAACGTATCGCTTTCCCGCGCCTGCATTCACCGATAGCGGG
>JAMOMH010000196.1 GCA_027068675.1 Sedimenticola sp. | reverse complement strand
GATATCAATCTCTATACGGCGGTGCAGGCCTCTATTTTTTATATGGGCTTCAATATGAGCGACGATGTGGTGGGTGGCAAGAGCGAACGCAGTCGGTTGCTCCGCCAGGCCATCTCAATTGCGGTGGATATGGAGGAGTATATTTCGATCTTCCTAAATGGCCGTGGGATTGTTCCTCACAACCCCATTCCTCCCGGTATCTTTGGCTATCGATCAGGCATAGAGGGCGTTAACCCCGTGGTCTATCGGGTTGAAAATGGTGAGGCAAAACGTCGCTCGGTTGAAGAGGCTATGGCATTAATGAGCCGGGCGGGTTATGAAAATGGGATTGACCCGAAGACAGGCAAATCTCTGCTGCTCTACTACGATACAACGGCCTCAGGCCCAGATGACAAAGCACACATGAACTGGATGATTAAACAGTTTAAAAAACTGGGTATCCAGTTGGTGGTTCGTTCGACGGACTACAACCGTTTTCAGGAGAAGATGAGCAAAGGGCTGGGGCAGATCTTTATGTGGGGGTGGAATGCCGACTACCCCGACCCCGAGAATTTCCTCTTTCTGCTTCATGGGCCACAGGGTCGCCTGGGTGAGGGGGGATCAAACGCTGCAAACTACAGTAACCCTGAGTATGATCGCCTCTTTGACCAGATGAAAAATCTGCCAAACTCGCCTGAGCGGATGGCGATTATTGATCGTATGGTCGATATTGTCCGCCACGATGCGCCTTGGCACATGGCTTTTAACCCAAAGGGCTTCTCTCTCTATCACACCTGGTATCAGAATGCGAAACCCAACCTGATGGCGAACAATACCCTGAAATATAAGCGTATTGATCCCGTATTGAGAGAGAAACAACGACAGAGCTGGAATGCCCCCATCACCTGGCCTCTCTGGCTCACTACTCTTTTGGTTGTTGGCTCGATGGTTCCCGCGATTGTTATGTTTCGCCTGCGCGAAAGGAGTGCCGCACGATGATGGCCTATATCATTAGGCGCTTGCTCTACGCGATCCCGATTTTGATCGGCGTTAACCTGCTCACCTTTATGCTCTTTTTTGTGGTCAACTCGCCTGATGATATGGCGCATCTCCATCTCGGTGACAAACGAGTTACGCCTGAGGCGATCCAGAAATGGAAGCAGGAGCGGGGTTACGACAGACCACTACTCATCAACAGCGAAGCAGAAGGGGTCGCAACCTTTACCGATACCATCTTCTATCAAAAATCGATCAAACTCTTTCTATTTGATTTTGGCACCTCTGATAGTGGCCGAGATATCGGCCATGATATCTCGCAGCGTATGTGGCCCAGTTTAGC
>JAMOMH010000195.1 GCA_027068675.1 Sedimenticola sp. | reverse complement strand
GGAATATCTCCGCCTGCTTGCAGAAGCCTTGGTGTAACTTGATATGGGCTTCCAGACCAGGGTATCCATGCTGCCGCATCAGCTCCTCCTCTTCTGCAAAATGCACTTCAGCATAGGCATTCATGTCGAGAAGTGTCTCAACAATCTCTTTGGTATCAAGCTGCTCTGTAGCCAGATGAATCCGGTTGATGAGGTTGATGAGGTATTTATGTTGGCTGTCGATAAATGCCACACCGACGGCGAGATTCTCTTGCCAGACGAGTACCTCATTTGAGAGCGGCTTTTGCTCCAGCGTCTTTTTTACCTTGCGACCGCTATTGCTGTCACTGTAGGTCTCTTTGATCTCCAGGATTTCAGGAAGCATCTCCATTAATGCATCCACCAGTGCTGGATCAAAGTGGGCCCCCGAATCTTTTGTAATCAAGGCGAGTACTTCGTCCAGAGGCCATGCCTCCTTGTAGGGGCGTTTTGTGGTCAGTGCATCAAAGACATCTGCCAGCGCACAGATGCGGCCAAATAGGGGGATCTCCTCACCTACCAACCCCTGGGGATAGCCACTGCCATCCCATTTCTCATGATGGGTCAGTGCAATTTCTCGGCTGGCCTCTATCAACGGATGGGTGCCTGAGAGGATTTTTGCCCCAATGACCGTATGCTGCTGTACGGTGGTGAACTCCTCAGCTGTCAACCGCCCAGGCTTAAGGAGGATCTGGTCGGATATACCCACCTTCCCGATATCATGCATTGGAGCGGCCTGTTCGAGCAGTTCAAGCTGCTCATTTCCCAGCCCGATTTTTCTGCCAATAATAACAGAATATTGGCTCATCCTTTTGATATGTTCGCCTGTTTCATTGTCACGAAACTCAGAGGCTGCCACCAGCTTGTGGAGGATATCCTGTTGCGCCTTCTGTAGCCGGATACGGTTGATTTCTGCTTTGAGCTTAAGGTTTCTATTCAACAGGATACTGGAGACCGTACACCCCACCATCCTCATAAAATTCTCCTCTTCGGAGTGAGGTTGATGGCCATGTTCGACATATAGAACAACAATGCCAATCACCTCGTTGCTGTTGTTTAGCAACGGAATATTATAGTGGCCGTGATCCTCCATTCCATCAAACCGAATATCATGATCCTGATCTACACAGTTTCGAAATATAACTGTTTTTGATTCAGCCGCCTTGCCACAGAGGCAGTGGCCAAATGGAACCTTTGCGCACCTTTCCTGTAGCTGTTGATCCAGCCCATGCTGGCTTACTAGCAGCAGTTCCCGATGGTTGTTGGTAACGAAGATAGCCCCCTTCTTTTCTACTCCCAGCCAGGAGATGGAGACGAGGGTACTTAGCACCTCTTTGAGCTGTTGCTGGAAACTTATTGGCTTTAGAGTGGTGTCAAGAATGCGGGATACTGCTGTCTTCATCTCCCACTCAGGGCTAATATAATCGCCCTCTCTTCGACTCCCTTTTCGCCGCTCCAGGTGATGCTCTTCACCATCTTCTGAAGGGGGGATTAATTTTTTATTAACGGGCATAGTTTTTATCCTTAGCATGGCACCATGCCTGTGAAAAAATGCTGTTATCAGAATTACATTCTCGATCCTGTAACGACATCAAGTCGATATACTTTAGGTGGCACCCTC
>JAMOMH010000194.1 GCA_027068675.1 Sedimenticola sp. | reverse complement strand
CACAATCCGCATCAATGGGATCCAGCAGATGCCGCGAGTACTGCTGGAGTAGAGATGGATGTAGAGGGTGATGCAAGCAATAGCTTTTTGCGTAAACCGGCGGCACCCAATGGTGAGCTTTGCGTTGATTGCCACAAAGTTAAGCAGTGGGTTGAGGGGACAGATCACGATCTGGCAGTGACAGCACCCGATGCCGTTGACACGAATGGTAGAAAAATTACCTCCACAGGGATTTGCGGTCAGTGCCATAGTGTGCATAATGCTAGCAGTGCGCTTAGATTGTGGGCAAGAGAGACCGGTAAAGGGCAAGATCCACAAGAAGAGCTATGTCGAAGTTGTCATATTACGGGAAGAGTTGCAGAGAATAAGCAACCCGTAAAAGCAGTACATCCAAAAGAGGTGGAGGCGGTCGTTGTTAGGCAACGATCTCACAAAGGGGCTTATACACCCCTATTTGATAAAAATGGCAATGAAGCAGACAGGGGAATGATTACCTGTCCAACTTGCCATAACCCTCATAAGTGGAGTGCGCTCCGCGATGTGAAAGGTTCGGGTAGAAACCTTGAGGGTAATGCTAGGAACAGTTTTTTGCGAAATCGCAGCAAACTGAGCTTATGCTCCACTTGTCATGGATTGGACGCGCTGTTTAGATACAAGTATTTTCATGGAAAGAGTTCACGCTCTAAACATGAGTTGTACCGCGCTTTAAAATAATGAAAATGGGCAAATGGAGGAGGGGAGTAATGAAAAAGTTTATTGCGGTGGGAGTGTTGTTTTTAGCGGCGCTACCTCAGTTGAATGCTGGGACGGTTGTGGGTTCCAAACACGACTTAGGATCAAATAACAAATATCTCGACCCGTTCTTTGATGCAGACACGAGTGAGGTGTGTGTCTTTTGCCATACTCCCCATGGGGCAAATAACCAAGGTGAGATGGCAGGTGCCCCTTTGTGGAATCGACGTCTAACTGATACTGGGTCTTTTTTGATGTACACGAGTCCGACGATGGATGCCAGTTGCTTGGCGACACCGAGTGGTGTTTCGTTGGCTTGTCTCAGTTGTCACGATGTTGCAACAAGTAGTGGCGGGGACTTTGGTGCGGTCTCTGCGGGTAGTAGTGGTCGTGGTGATCAGCATGACTTAGTAAATCCATCGAATGTTGTCTCAGCTGCCGATCTAAATGGTGGCGCTGGTGGCGCAAGCTGTAATGCTTGTCATGGTGAGAGTCCTGAAAACAGAAATGGTACCGGCCCGTGGCCAAGACTGTATAAAGAGTGGCAAATTGGTAATGACTTAAGAGATGATCATCCAATTTCGTTACTCTATGCAGATACACTGGCTGGCGATAGTTTTTTCAATACGCCACCTGATACCGAAAATGGTTGGTCAGATGTAAAGTTGTATGAGGGGCGTGTTGAGTGTCCATCGTGCCATAATCCGCATGATCCTGATAATGTCCCTTTCTTAAGAAAGAGCAATGATGGCAGTGCACTTTGTTTGACATGCCACAATAAGTAATCAGATTTATCTTGATGAAAAAACCACCATCACAAAATATGTGATGGTGGTTTTTTTGTATCTGAAAATTATTTGTAATGCCAAAGTATTGGGAATATCTGTCTCAGCAAAACTTGACTAAAAC
>JAMOMH010000193.1 GCA_027068675.1 Sedimenticola sp. | reverse complement strand
CTTGGTTTCACTGCTATTCCAGAGATTGTTGAGGCAACACTGAGTGCCATTCCTGCTGTGCCAGCAGAGAGTGTTGAGCAGTTGATGTCATTTGATCTTGAGGCTCGTGGCGTTGCGGAACAAAAACTTTCCACCTTGGTCTGACCCCTATGATTAGCTCATTTCTCTTTACAACAGCCTCTTTTATCATTGCGCTTGGTATTTTAATTACCGTGCATGAGTTCGGTCACTTTTGGGTGGCTAAAAAACTGGGTGTTAAAGTGCTGCGTTTCTCTGTCGGTTTTGGCAAACCCTTGCTGAAATACACTGAAAAAAGAGATGGCACCGAGTTTGTTGTCGCCGCTATCCCATTAGGTGGCTACGTCAAGATGCTTGATGAACGCGAAGGTGAAGTACCACCTGAGGAGGTTCACAGAGCCTTCAATCGGCAAACAGTCGCTGTTCGTAGTGCTATTGTTGCTGCTGGGCCACTCTTCAACTTCATGTTTGCATTTTTCGCATATTGGGCCATTTTTGTCTCGGGTGAGAGTGGTCTGCGGCCATTGGTTGGCACCGTTGAGCCGGCCTCTGTTGCTGAGGTAGCAGGCTTTAAACCTGATGATGAATTGCTCTCTATCTCAGATAGGGCAACACCCACCTGGGAGAAAGCGCTTGATGCCTTTTTGGCAGAATCACTGCGTGAAGATGAGCTAAAAGTTTTAGTAAAAGATAGTCGTGGTTATGAGTCGACCTACCTACTACCTCAAGGGATACTGAGCGAACTGAGTGCAGAAAAAAATATTTTTGATCTACTGGGCATATCTCCAAAGCGCCCTGTTGTGCCTCCAGTTATTGGTGAAGTGCTGAGCGGAGAAGCGGCTGATAGGGCAGGGCTTCTCTCGGGGGATCGAATCGTATCAGTTGATGGTGAAGAGGTTGCTAGTTGGGCGGAGTGGGTGGGTTATATCCAGAAACACCCTGATCAGCAGCTAGAGCTTGAAATTGAACGGGCGGGTAGTTTCCTTGCTCTACCACTTATCACCAGCAGCCGTCAGCAGGGTGAGAAAAAAATTGGGCGAATTGGTGCATCGGTTGATATGCCTGAAGCTCTATATGAGGGGTATAAGAGAGTGGTTCACTATGGGCCTCTCGAGGCGGCAGGAGAGTCGGTAAAAAAGATTGCAGATCTCTCATGGCTGATGGTAAAAATGATGGGGCGGATGCTGACAGGGCAGGCCTCTGTAGAGAACCTATCTGGCCCAATATCAATTGCAGAGTCAGCGGGAAAATCAGCAAGTTATGGCCCCATCTATTTCTTAAAGTTCTTGGCCATAATCAGTATCAGCCTGGGTGTATTAAACCTTTTCCCTATCCCCATTCTTGATGGTGGCCATCTTCTCTACTTTCTTATTGAGGCGATAAAAGGTAGTCCTGTCTCAGAGCAGGTGATGATACAGGGGCAGAAGATTGGCATTGTGCTGCTGTTAAGCTTGATGATGGTGGCTTTTTATGTCGATATCGGGCGGTTGTTAAAGTGACTCGAGCCTCTCTTTAGTCGTTAAGTGCTGTTTAGATTTAGTGTACTCAAGGGGAAGATCACTTATACTACGGCACCCATTTTTGGTGGTTTAACGATATGCAGCTTTCCTAACTGTTTTTGCT
>JAMOMH010000192.1 GCA_027068675.1 Sedimenticola sp. | reverse complement strand
TCTTGATCTCTTCTAACCCAGATTAAAATATAATATAGGTATGAGCATGCTGTTGAGTAATCTTGAGATTGTCCCTGGCCGCCAAATTAAGAGTCATCTAGGCCTTGTTCAGGGAAGCTCGGTAAGGGCAAAACATGTTGGTCGGGATTTGATGGCTGGTCTAAAGAATATTTTTGGCGGTGAACTGAAGGGCTACACCGAGCTGTTGTGTGAGTCACGCGAGGAGGCGCTAGAAAGGATGCAAGCTCAGGCGGAGGCTGTTGGGGCCAATGCAGTGATCAATATCCGTTTTTCCACCTCATCCATTGCCCAAGGAGCAGCTGAACTGTTTGCTTATGGCACCGCGGTCATACTGGAATAGGCCGGTGGCTGTCGATCTAATCATATTTGTCGTACTGCTTGCACTAGGCTTCGCCTTTGGGCGGTATGCTGAAAGTAGGCACTACCGTTCCATCATCCAACGTGAAGAGGAGCTGCGAGGTATTCCTGCCATTGCTGTCCGTTTTCCTCCTGTTATGACACCACGCCCTGAAACAGCACTGGTCTCTGGCAGTGTAGTGGTGGCTGAGGATTACTTTAAGCGCTTCCTGTTTGGGCTACGCTCCCTAGTTGGTGGCCGTGTTAAATCATACGAAACGCTTGTTGACCGTGGACGTCGCGAGGCCATTTTGCGTATGAAGCAGCAGACAGCTGATCTAGGCGGTTCAATGGTCTTTAACATTAAAATCGAGACGGCATCAATTATTAGTGGCCGAAAAAACAGAATTGGTGCTATCGAGGTTCATGCCTATGGCACGGCTGTTATCCCCAAGAAAAAGAGTATCTCCAACTGATATGGAGTACAGCAACCCAAAAATCCCTGAGGGGATCAACACCAGCAAGGAGCATCCACTGAAAGAGTTTTCACTCCTCTTAGGTGGAATATGTCTGCTCATCACGCTACTTTTTTTCCTGCTAGCCTCAGCTGCAGATTTTATCGCACCCCATATCCCCTTCAGTGCTGAGCAGCTAATTGCCGATCAATACACCCAAAGCCAAGCGGACGAAGCAGAACCATCCGCAGAGGCCAAACGCATCAATCACTATCTACAACAGCTTGCCGATAGACTTGCCATAACCCTGGCACTACCTAAAGAGATGCCGATAACAATCCACTACAGTGAAAAGGAGACCGTCAATGCCTTTGCCACATTAGGCGGCCACATCATCATCTTCCGCGGACTGCTTGATAAAATTTCGGATGAGAATGTTTTAGCAATGGTAATGGCGCATGAGATCGCCCACATCAAACACCGCGACCCCATTAGAGGTGCAGGACGGGCAGTGATTTTTAGTCTTGCCATCAGTATGGTGAGTATGGCTGTGGGTAACCAAGTTATCGATCAATTCATTGGCGGTAGCGGTATGTTAACCGCCCTGCACTACGGGCGTGAGCAGGAGAGAGAGGCTGATAAAGCGGCTCTGGCTGCACTCTATTCAGAGTATGGCCACATTGGTGGAGCTACTGAGCTATTTGAAATCCTCAGCGCTCAAAGCAGTATCACCCCCCCCGAATTTTTAAGCAGCCACCCAGTGAGCGAACAGCGAATAGAACGGATTGGAGAGATGGCGATTTCAAAAGGGTGGCCGGTAGATGGTCAACGCTTACCGCTGCCTTTTAAAGCTAAAT
>JAMOMH010000191.1 GCA_027068675.1 Sedimenticola sp. | reverse complement strand
CGCTGGGAACTTGCAAGTCAGCTGCCGATATAGATAGCGAAATGAGAGACAACACCGCAGCGCTGATCCAGCGCTGCGGGTGGATCTTTTTCAGTGGGATTATCTCAGCTTTTCCAGTTTTGCATGATATTGGAAGTGGGAGGATCAACTACTACTCTCTCCACTTCCGCCCGTTTTAGATGGGCATTGTTTATGTGCTTGGATCAATTTAAGGTCACTCTCGCTTATCCTATCTAGCTTACCTTTATTAAGATAAACAAGGGGTGGACAGACCTTTTCATCATAATAGGACTGCTCACATTCGAAGCAAGAGTAGCACTCATAGCGATCAACTTCACCATTACGATTGATCGATAGTGAATCACACTTCACCTCACAGACATTACAGCTACCACAAAAGTCATAGCGTTTGATTCGATCAATCTGGAAATAACTCCCTATTGAGAGAAGTGCGCCAAGTGGGCAGATGTATCGACAGAAAAAACGGAAGATAAATATGCTGATGCCAAAGAGTGCAAACCAATAGAGGATGAAAAACCACTCACGAGAGAAAATCCCTACTATCCACGTTGTCTTAAATGGCTCCACCTCAGCCAAAAGCTCAGCAGTCTCTGTTGAGAAAAATGCAATGCCGATCAAGACAAAGAGGATGACATAACGCACTTTTTTCAGCACGTTGTGAACATTTGGCGGGAAATCGTAGCTATATTTTTTTGGCAACACCGCTTGAGAGATACGGCTTGTCAGCTCAAGAACTGCACCATAAGGGCAAATCCAGCCACAAAACCAGCCGCGCCCAAACCAAATAAGGCTAATCGCAATGGCACACCAAAAGATAAATTGGATAGGGTCTGAGAGGTACAAATCAAGCTGAAAACCATCCTCAAAACTATGCAACAACGGGTAGACATGAGTCAGTGATGGTGGTGATTTTAGTATAAAGCCAACAATCACGATTGAGAGCACTAGGACTGTAATATGTACAGCATCCAAACGCTTAGCCGAAGTTAGAAAAAGTCTGCGTTTTGCAAATAGCAGTGCCGTAAAAGCCAAGAAGAGGGATAGAAGAATCACCTCACCTATCTTCATTCTCCAGATCTTTTCGATCATGCTTGGCCCACGATCTTTTTTGATGATCTCTAGGTCAAAATAGCGCTCAGGAAACTGATATTTTTGACTGTAAGTTTTAAATAGCTTGGATGTCGCCGTCTCACCCGTTAAGTGACTTGCAATGAAGGTAAATTGCCACTCTTGTGATGGATCAAAAGTCTCATCCCTTAAAAAGAAGAGACCACTCTCTTTGAAGTCAGGTGCGCCTTCAATTTTAATACCATAGAGATGTTCATAGACAAGGTCACGGAAAACATATTTATTAAAACCCTGCTCAAAATAGAATCGCTCAAATATACCGCCACGAACAAAACCAGAGCCTTTATAGCTATCCTTGCCGTTGGCAACAACAATGAATATTTTGCCATTCTCACCGGCGCTCTTCTTGGCCCATTTGTATGCTAGCTCACCTAACATATTAATACCGATAACAGGTTGGGTAACATCGGCATAATAGATGTCAAGCCACGCCTCGTCTTTGTCAGCACCTGGATCAAGGTCAGCTGTCGGTATATAAAGGTGTCCAATACTCCCTTCTGCGACTAACTCATCCCATGTTTTAGGCTCAAATTCAGCATGCCAAGTAACAATTCGAGTGTCATCAGGGGGTAGGATTCCAACCGCTTGTGCAACCATTCGACTGCTAGTAATGAGCGTTTGATCCATCACCTGAGCCGTTACAGTTGCCCCTGTGATCATATCAATAGGGACATTTCCATCTGCAGTCAGAACTGTTTTCTGGGCTGAATCACTCTCAGTATGTGCTGCACCCTGACTGAGAGCACCACCAGATGTGATCTCAAAGGTATCTGATACATGTTTACCTATGTATTGGGCCATAAAAACTTCAAGCACAGATTCTGGAATACCAACCAGCAAGATAGGTTCACTATGGTGGATAATCTCCGTACTTAGAATATAACCTTTGGTATCAATCGCCGTGAGCGTCACCATTGGTTTACCTGAGTAGGCAGGGATATCAACTAAATCTGTTGAGAGGAAAAGGTAGGCGAAGACTTTGCCCCCTTTCAATGCCTCAATAATTGGCAAGGAGGTGTTCTTTGATTGCTGAAAACTATCAGCCTCAGGCAGAACATGACTACACTCATAAATATCACAGAAGGGCTTTCCTTCTTTAAGCGTCAGGCCATCATTTGCTCCACTCAGCGAGCTAAATAGCAGAATAAAAGTGAACAGCAGATTGAGTAGTATTTGTTTCGGCATAATCATGGAATCATTTGTAGTAACAAAAAGTCTATATTAGTTTTATCTGATATTGCAAGCCAAACTAATAGAAGAGATATTTCATCTCGCACTTTGGGCGCTCGGCCCACTCAGTAATGAGGTTAGAGAAGGTGTAGACTCCCATCTTCGAGTGAAGATGGGAGTCTACTAGGTTCGCGATTAGGCGGCTGGCTAATTCAGTAAGGAGAAAGCCTCAATAAAAGAGCCAGCATCTAAAGTAACCTTAAGAGACAATCATTCTACCGCGCATTTCTAGATGCAGCGCATGGCAGAACCATGGGCAGTAGTACCAGAAAACGCCTTTCTTATCAGCTTTGAATGTAATGGAGACAATCTCTTGTGGTGAAACACCCACATTGATGTCGTGCTGAGTGATACAGATACCGTGACAGAGATCTTCAACAGCATCCATATTGGTCAGCACTAGAGTAACCGTGTTGCCATGTTTGATGTTGATCTTACTCAAGGAGAACGAAGGAGCAACACTGGTCATAAAGACGTAGGTGTGGTTTCCTTTTTCAATCACTTTAGAGTCAGAACCCAGTTTCACGCCCATTTTCTTAGCAAGCGCATGCTCTGAAGCAAAACGTGGATCATTCAGATCCCATACCTTCTTAGGACGGATCAGATCACGAGCAACAATCAGTGCATCATGAGGCTCAGGAGAAGCGGTGCCTTCATGAACCATTCTCATTTTGTCGCCAGAGATGTTGAACAGCTGCTCATTCTCAGGACGGAAAGGACCAACAGGCAGGAAGCGATCTTTAGAGAATTTACAGAGGGCGATCATCCATGCGCCATCAGCATCTTTGGTCTCACTCATTGAGGCATTGATGTGACCAATCTGGTAGTGAACATCAACTTTTTGGATAACTGGATTTTCACCCGCAATCGCTTTAGCAATATTCCACTTAGTAACCTGTGAATCAAGGAAGATTGAGGTGTAAGCGTTACCTCTGTTATCAAAAGCAGTATGCAATGGGCCCAGGCCAACTTCTGGCTCAGCAATAACACAGTCACGTGGTTTAATTTTACCTGCGAATGCTGCATCAACTTTAGCTAGTTCAACAACAGAAACCGTTGGTGACAACTTACCTGAACAGACTGCATATTTACCAGTTGGATCAACATTGACACCATGAGGACTCTTAGGAACTGGAATGTAGAGGGTAAACTCAGACTTACCACGACCATCTAGAACAGGAACATTTGAATCGCCAAGCTTGGTGCCTTTACCCGCTTTGATTGCAGCTTCAATACGCTCTAGGTTGAAAACAACCAACCAGTCACGATCGTTACCCATCATCTCTGGAAGCGTTACACCCTCTTCAGAGTTGTAACAACAAGCCATTGAGTATTTGCCATCGTAGTCAGTCGCACAAAGATCGAGGTTACCATCGACCATAATCTGCCAGCGTACTTCCATTG
The DNA here is from genome assembly GCA_027068675.1 of Sedimenticola sp. Lineage (GTDB taxonomy): Bacteria > Pseudomonadota > Gammaproteobacteria > Chromatiales > Chromatiaceae > JAKITT01. The sequence continues at coordinate 4,502 of JAMOMH010000191.1, read as the reverse complement.
ACTCTGCATCAATACAGCTATGGAGACAGCCATATTTTGTAGGATCCTCTACATCACGGCCATCATTGATCAGCGGCACGCGGAATTCAGAGTTACAGTAAACAGCATTAATTTTGTTACGTGATGGAAAAATACCGTGTGTACCCTGAGAATTTGGGATTTCAACGATTTTATCAGTCACCAACATATCAAGACGGATACGTGCAAGACGGGCTTGAGCCTTGTCATTTACAAAGCCATACTTTCCGTCGTAGGTGCCATTTGTGTATGAGAGATGGAAGTGATGAGTATCGCCTGAATGCTTGCCTTTCAGCATCTCTTTACTGACGTTGGTAGTACCCCAACCGTAAGCTGCGTCATAGTTAAAGACTGGGATACGCTTCAGTTCACGCCCAGAAGGAATACCCATAATCCGAACTTCACCAGACTGACCACCTGACCAGAAGCCGTAGTACTCGTCTAATTCGCCAGGAGCAACATGCTCTTTCGGTCCTTTACCAGAAGAGGCCTGCGCTACAGTTGACGCACCAAATGGCAACATTCCCATTGAAACTGCACCAGCACCAGCCAGTCCTGTTGCAGCTGTCTTAAAAAAACCTCGGCGAGAAGGCTCTACTACCTCACCAGTTATAACGTCTTCATTATGGTCGATTTTCTTATCGCTCATTGTAACCTCTATCTATTTATTTATTAACGGGGTGTCTTTAAACTATAAATAACGCTTAGATCGACTGATTAAACTCAAGCAACACCATAAAGCGGGGGCTTTGTAGGAGCTGCGACAAATCGTCACATTCTCAATCCTGTTCAATAACGGGTAGAATATTACTACAAGCTACAATACCCAAACTTGACCTACATCAATAAGAATTCCTAAATACTCACATCATATACTCCTAAAGTGATGAAGGCTGCGTACCACCAAAAAGAGCTACATTAGTAGGAATTAATTTCTGCTCAACTACTCTCTCAGATAGCCTACAAGACCAAGAGTAATTTTGATGCCATCGCCTCTCAGATATCAACAAGCATTCTACTCTTACCAAAAAGCCTGCAACCAACTAACAAAGGCTAATACCACTCTCTGTCCCTTCAACATTTATTCATTTGAAGCTACAGAGAAAGATTGAGATCATTACCCTCCCTAAACCACATCAAAACTTTCTTAAGATGGTTATTGAATTAAAGAGCCTCATCTCATCAACCCAAATAGTGGCAATAGCTACTCTAAGCTTAGCTACCATTTTTTCCATGTTTGGCCGCAAACGTGAAGCCTCTTTTTCACTATTTGCTCTACTGATCACTATCACTCTATTTTTTGCCGCTCGTGCCTATTTAAAAGAATTTTTCCCATTTACAGATAAGATTGAGTCATTTGCAACACTCTCCACCTTGATTGTGATCAGTGCATTGGTTTATCGAGAGCAAATTGCTAACAAGGAGTTTACGGCTCTGCTGGTACTCGCCCTTGCCTCACTATCAGCCACTCTCATTTTTGAGGATAAACTCCACTACCCAACCGCCTACCTTAGGACCATTTGGTATCCACTACATGTCCCTCTCTCATTTGCCGCCTATGCACTCTGGTTTTTGGCTGGAATTGATGCGATCTACTCAACTAAACAGCTAAAATCGACTGATCCTGCCGTAGCAGAAAGAGCCTTAATAACCCAACTCAATCGCAACGGTTTTATCTTTTTCAGCTTTGCTATGTTGTTTGGTGGGATATGGGGCTATCTCGCTTGGGGGGCCTATTTCATGTGGGATTCAAAACTGCTCTGGTCCATCATTCTTTGGCTCTACTACGGTAATTTACTGCATATTGATGCGCTACCTCGTTTCCGACACTGGAAAGTACCCCTCTATGCATTAGGTATGGTTTTGATTTTAATCACATTCATCGGCACCGGCTTTTTCACTCGCTCGATCCACAAGTTTTAAACATGATCTACTCATTGATTAAATTAGTTGGTCACCGCAATCTGGGCTTTATTCTTGGTCTGGTTGTTGTGCTAAATCTTGCCATTGGCAGCTTGGTGATGAATTTCCATACGGAGCTTTACCCCCCTTTCTTCCATTTTGACCTTAATTACTTCTTTGATCCCGTCAGGGTAGAACACAGTTGGCTCTATGCATTGGTCATCACTTTCAGCTTATATGGTATCAACCTGAGTGCCTCTATTGTTGAGTCTGCTGTTGATTTAGTTCAATCACAAAATCAGCGACTGCGACGAACAGCCGCGCTACTCATCCATCTGGCCATCCTACTAACCATGGTGGCTCACCTATTTGATGGATTTTATGGCCAGACTCAGCAAGGCGTTATCTCTGATGATGAGGTAACCATCCCTGGCATCGGCCTAGTAACCACCCAATCGGTTGAAAGCATCTATCATCCAGATGGAAGCCTAAAAGATACTAAAGTTGTCCTCACTATTAAGCGTGATAACGGTGAGAATATCGAGCAAACTATTGCATATAATGAGCCAGCTCTCTTTGATAATGGTGAATGGGAGATCATTATCCAAAGTGGAAACAGGGAGGTTAGTGGTTTTATTATCGGTAACAGAAGCAGCGGACAAGAGATCAGACTCATACCAAAGAGTGCCGTACAGATAAGAGGCGGCACGCTCACTCTGCTAAATATGCTCAATACTCAGATGGGGCCATTTGCTCAGATTAGCTGGAAGCCTAACCGTGGCAAACGGGAGACAAAAGTCATCGCTTTAAACCCCACCACTGGACGCCATAGCAGCCTAACACTAGGCCAAACAGAGTTTTACTTTAAAGAACTCACCTATCGTCCAGTAGCCACAGTAATGGTACGTTACAACCCTGCTATTTTGCTCATCACGTTTGCATTGCTCATCTCAGCCATTGGCACGATTCTACTAAAGCCTACTTGGTGGCGCAGAGAGCAATCATGAGCAACAAAAATCACTCATTTTTCTTAAGGAAGCTTTGAACAAGTCATGATTGTTTTATACTGGCTGAAATTGCCTAAACTCAACCAGACTTATTCAGAGCTTCCTTAGTGGGGAGAGCATTCATTGTCTAGTGTGATAAAAGAGGAGTTGCTACTCACAGCATTGATTTTACTCTCTGGTACGCTACTGGGCTGGCTGGTAGGCGATTATACAACAGGACTTCTTGGTGCCCTGTTGATTTACGCAGCACGACACATATACCAACTTATATCCCTCTACACCACTATCGATAAAAAAAAGGAGATCACAAAACCTTATCCAAAAGGCATCTGGAGAGGAATCTACCAAGAGAGCAGCCGGCAACAGCGGCAAAATCAGAAGCTCAAACAGAATTTAAAACAGTTTATTAGCAGTTTTCAGGCGGCTAGTGCTGCCGTATCAGACGCCATCATCACTCTCGACAACGCCTACCAAATTAGCTGGGCCAATCCTGCAGCACAAACGCTGCTCAATATCCAGTGGCCTAAAGATAATGGCCTACTATTAACCAAAAAAATTGACTACGCATTTCTTGATGACTATCTACAACAAGCTGACTTCGGCAAACCGCTTGAGTTTTCACCACAAAACAGTCAAAACTCGATTATATCACTGCAGGTCACCCCTTTGGGTAAAACAGAGCAGCAGTTATTAGTCGTGGTGCGTGAGATCACACAACTCTTCCACCTCAACCAAGCTAGGCGCAATTTCGTCTCTAGTGTATCCCACGAATTAAAAACCCCCCTCACCGTTCTAGTCGGCTTTTTAGAGGCGCTAAGTGATGCAGAAACCCTACCGCACCAGAATCGCCCGCTTGAACTGATGCAGCAACAAGCTTCAAGAATGCAACTGCTGGTTAACGACTTACTAACACTTTCACGATTAGAGATTGAGAGTAAAACCGTGGATGAGGTACCGCTTCCAATATGCCAACTCATTTCAGAAGTGGTCGAAGAGGCCAAACTCCTTAGTGACACACAAGAACACCACTTCTCACTTAAGATCAACGAAACCCTATCACTGCACGGCAATACTCAAGAGATTCGCAGTAGCTTCTCTAATCTACTCTCTAATGCGGTTAAGTACTCCCCTCCCAACAGCACCATCACAATTGTTTGGGAAGAGAACCATGCAGGCCCCTATTTTTCTGTATCAGATAGAGGTGAGGGTATTGCGAAACGCCACATACCTCGCCTCACAGAGCGTTTTTACCGGATCGATGCAGGACGTTCCCGTGAATCAGGGGGTACAGGGCTTGGATTAGCCATCGTCAAACATGCCCTCTACCGGCATGATGCAGAGCTAAAAATAAGCAGCCAAATTGGAAGTGGTAGCACCTTCAGCTGCCAATTCCCTCCCTCTCGAGCCATCCATTTACACGCAACAGACTCTGAATAAATTTGAACAACACCGCAGGCTTCAACACCTCAACAAATCTGTAACCGGAGAGTAGTGAGAAGGGAGGGAAAATCTAGAACTTTACCTATGGGAGGCATTTTATCCACCATCCATTCGATTCCACATTTCACTACCAAA
>JAMOMH010000190.1 GCA_027068675.1 Sedimenticola sp. | reverse complement strand
CAACGCAAAGCTCACCATTGGGTGCCGCCGGTTTACGCAAAAAGCTATTGCTTGCATCACCCTCTACATCCATCTCTACTCCAGCAGTACTCGCGGCATCTGCTGGATCCCATTGATGCGGATTGTGACAGCTAGGACAACTTACCCGACCACGCTCTATTGCCGCTTTTTTCTCACCTCTGGCGTTATAGAGTGGTAGTGTTGGCTCACTTTTACCGGCCAAATTTCTTGTATCCACACCGAGTGGATGTGAATGGTCACCAACTAATTTATCTTTCGCTACGCCTGTTTTTTGATGACAGCTGCGGCACATCGCCTCTGTTACTACATACTTTTCATCCAACGATCTGGCCCACAAACGCTTACCTTTAGCATTATGAGGGACATGGCAATTGCCACAAACGTAGTTACTCTCTGCCGTCAGATCAAAAGCATTCTCAGTTTCAGGTGAAAATTTACCGATGTTATGTTTGGATTTTACAATTGGCATCTTATCGACATGGCAGTTAGCGCATAATTCACCATCACCAACATTAGCTATCCGTAAGAAACTGCTCTCTCGGTCTCCCTCAACGAGTGGATCCTTCTCTTTAGCATTCTGAGCTGCTGACCAGCGATGAGGGTCATGACATGTTGCACATGCAACACTCGCACCCTCTTGTATAGTACGCTTCCCTTTTTTATCGAATAGCGGAAGAGAGTGTAGTGCTTCACTAGCTTGGCTCTTCTCTGAAGAGGTCTCCCATTTACCCTTCGATATCTTGATGCCTAGTTTATTAATCGCCACATCGACAGGATGACTCTCATTGCCAACCAGTTTCTCTTTGCCCAGTCCTTTCTTGTCATGACAGCTTTGACAGAGCGATGAGATCGGGTCTACACCCTCCTTCGGGGCCTGCGCCCACATCCTAGGGCCTTTCCCTTTATGAACACGATGGCATGTTCCACAAACGCCATTACCCGTCATGGCACCCTCAATATTGGCGCCATCATGTTTTGTCCCTATGACGGCTGCTTTATCAGAGTGACACTTTAGGCAAAGCGGCGAATCTACCTTGTTATTAGCCACTCGCAAGAAACGATTACTGGCATCACTAGGATCACCTGGTTTTGAGCGTTTATTGGCATTATTTGGATCCCACTGGTGTGGATTATGACAACTTGGACAGCTGACACGCCCTCCACCCTTCATTGCCTTTCCAGACTCAGAATAACCAGAGAGTTCGATATCATTGCCTAAATTTGAGAGCTTCTTACCAATAGGGTGCGTCTCTTTACCAACCTGCTTCTTGGCCGCAACATGCCCATCACTGTGACAGCTGTAACAGAGCTCAGCTACTTGGTCTTCACCTTTTTTAAGCGGCCTTGCCCACATCTTTAAACCATTACCACCATGGGGCACATGGCATGCACTACAGGTGCCACCTTCAGCAACCGTCTGCTCACGTATATTCTCTAAATCACCCTTAGCTAACGAAAGATCATGTTTTGTATTCGCCACCATCTTCTTGTCGCTATGGCATGTTTTGCATAACGCTGACTTTACGTTCCGCTTCACCAAAATTGTGGCATCATATTTTGCATAGTGTGGCGCGTGACACGTCTGGCAAATAATCTCTCCATCGGTGCCAACCTTGCCTCCAACCTCAACAATCTCATCGGCAATTTTAACTTTGTCAGATTTTATATTAACGGGATGAGTCGCCATTGCTACAGCTTCGTCACGATCTTTGGCATAGCGGTCAATATGACAATGCCCACACAAAGCAGAATTCTCATTGGGTGCAACTAACGCTTTTTCGTCACGCGCACCATGAACGCGGTGACATGATTGACAAATAACCGTCGCTTGGCCATCTTTGACACCAAATTTTGCACCAAAATCTACCAGCTCTTTTTCAATTTTTTGTATCGGTTGATAAACGGGATGGTTACCCTCTTTAGGCCCTGTACTACGCTCTAAATGACACGCTAGACAGAGACTCGATTCGATATTTTTAGATCTTAAAAAAACAGGGGACTCTTTCTGCTTCCAGCTAACACCATGTGCACTATGGCAGGTGCCACAGTAGATCTTCCCTTCATTATTTAACGGGAAGATACGACGACCTTCACGTGTCGGGATATTGACTTTTTCTGTTGGCACAACACCAACAGGATGGAAATATTTCTTCCGCACCCAAGCAAAGCGAGAGTCCATGATAAAACCATCATGGCAGGAGAAGCAGACACGCTCTGTACTAACAATATCTTGTTTGCCGGTATCAACAACGGGCTTGGGGTCATAAGCAACCAGAGGAGTAACATCCTCTTGCTGAAACTCATTGAGCCACATGATATGGCAGATAGCACACTCACGTTTTGCCGAAATATCACGAACTGACCCAACAGCATCGCCCACAAACAAAAGCATTAGAGCGATCAAAAATCCTGCAACTGTCCTATTCAGTAACTTCATTGCAACTCAAACACCGAGACTTTATTTCCAAGCTGCTCAGCAACATAGAGGCGATTTTGATTATCTACCGCCATTCCTGTCGGACTGTAGAATTTGTGTTTCTTTCCGTTTGTAGCAATGACATGGTGAAATTTATGTTGATCATCAAACACCTCAACAACATCCATATAACCATCAGAGACATAAGACCAGCCTCTATCATCCACAGCAATGCCTTTTGGACGAAAAAATTGGCCTGGGAGAACTCCCCATTCACCTATTTGAAACTGAAACTGCCCACGCTCATCAAATATTTTGACCACTGTATTCAGTGAATCAACGACATAAAGCAGGCCTTCATGCGAAGCGATAGTAGCGGGATAACGGAACTCATCTAGGTTGACACCCTCTTTGCCCCACCCGCCCAGCGGGGTGCCATCATTTTCAAAAACCATGATGTGGTGCCGCTCTCGTTCCGTGACAAAAATAAGCCCCGTTTTCTTACTCACTGCAAGATCAATAGGTGTGCCGATACCCCCCGTCCTGAACCTGACAAGGAAGCTTGAGATAAACGTGCCATCGGGATCGAATATTTGAATACGTTTATTACTTTTGTCCGCCACATAGACCTGGCCATCTTTATCCGTTGCTATCCCTAGCGGCCAAAGAAAATCACCTTTTGCACGGCCACGTTTTCCGATACTAAAAAGATGTTTACCATCACGATCATAGGCGATAACTCTATGGTTACCCCCATCAACAACGTAGATACGGCCATCATTACCAATAGCGACATCAGTAGGCAGAGCCATATGCAGCTCATCAGCCATTTCTAAATCAAAAAGGTGCTTAACCTCCCCTAATGGAATGGGGGCAGGTGCGGCGGCAAGCAGGCTGCTTGCTACCATTAAGAGGGGAAACGAATAGGGCAGCCACTCCAACATGGCTGCCCTAATCAAACGACCTAACATCGGCTATTACTCGCTACAGACAACAAAGTTCGTAGCATACCGTTTTTTTTGCTTCGTGGCAGCCTACTCCTGCATATCCATAGCATCTTCATCATTGCCAAAAGTCTCTTTCCACCAAGCTCTTGGGTCATCTGTCATCAACGTCGTATCTTCAGGAAGTTCAATATCATCACCTAGAAGCTCCTTGCTATTTTCTGGTGCATTACCAAGGAAAACCAACTCCATGTAGAACTTCTTATACTTCTGCACCAAGCCGGCAATATTGAGGTTGGTCAGCGCTCTAGCACGCTCTTTAGAAAACCCAAGCTCACTAAATGGCAATAGCCCATCTTCATCTTCAGGTGGCACGTGACAGCGGGTACAGAAACGCCCTTTTGGGTTCACAATATTATGGAACCGCTTTTTGATCGCACCTTGCTGCTGAGCCGTTAACTGGCCACGCATAGCGATAAACTCTTTTGCCTCTGGTGCCTCCTCTGTAATCTCAAGTAGCTCTTCAGTGCCATCATCAGTTCGATAGTAGGGGACGATCTTAGAGTACTGATCATCCGTCTCCATCAAGTTGCCCGTTACAGAATCATATTCAATTCCAAAAGGCTTACCTGTTGTAGGAATACCTGAGTAGTTGAGCCAGCGGAAACTCATCCGGTCTTCTGCAATTTTCTTTGGATCGGCGTGACAAGTCATACAGCCAACATACTGGGTGTGCATATTGAGTAGTGTCCGAACCATTGGTGTTTTTGCGTGAGGAAAATCGCCATGACAGTAGAAACAGACTGGTTGCTTACCTTTACTATATAGAGCCTCTTTCGGCGAGTTGTGAAAGTGACGAATTTGCTCCTGATTTGCCTCAATAGCAACTTTATCTAGAAAAGATCTATCTTCAATAACTTCCTCTTTAACCAAAAAGTTTGAAATCATTGTATAAGAGATAATCACAATCAAACTGCCGATAATCCACCAGAGGCAAAATGAGACCATCCATGCCCACACAGGGTGACTGACTCGTTTACCAGAAACTGAGAAAAGATCATCCGTATCAACATCAGGAATTTTGGCTTTATGGTCAATGATGACCAACATCGCAATCGCAAAGAAGATGAACATCATCACTGCGAGTACGATAAAAATCGGATCAAGCTCTAGCGCGTTTCCCATGACGGAACCCTTAAATATATTATATCTAACTCAGTTAAAACACTGCCTGCATTTGCAGACTAACTTGCTGCGCACATCATCCAGATAATGATCACGTTAAATAGCATCCATAGCAGGATAAAAACCAGCGACCCGTAGGCGATAATTTTCTGTCCTGGTGTGAGTGGCGTCTGCATTAACGCCCTTCTTCGACCGAGCCTACCTCTTCAGCAGCAGCGGTACGCGCCTCAATCTCTTTGTTGGCGAGATACTCCCGATAATCTGCAAAAACGGTGTTTTGCATCGCATCTTCAGCTGCCGTCGGCGACTGCAGGCCTTTTTCAAGCAGAACGCCACGCAGATAGGCACGCTCATTTGGCAGCTCGGCCAAATTACGCAGGTACTCCATAAAGTGCTCTTCTATCTGATGTTCACGTGTCAGTTTCCCTGTTAAGTAGGTCCACTGCATCGGGAAACGGCCAGGGGCCAAATGGACGTTATACCAGTGCCAGAATGCAATAACGAGCAGTGCCAACAGCGCCTCATGAGGGTGTGATAGACGCATAAACTCCTGAAAATTGGATGCATATTCGACCGGCAAAATACTATTCCAAAATTCTGGAAAAAGAAAACTTGAACCTGAAATGACCATCACACTATTACCAAAGGCCGCTGCAAAATAGTGGATTTTTTGCTTGTACATGAACTTGTCCATCTCTGGACGGTTCTCACGACCACCGGCAAAGTAGGACATATCGGCCATAAAATCGCGAGCATCTTTCAAGATCGGGATAATGGTACGGCGAATATCAAAGCGCCCCTGGCTTATCCTTTGAATTGAACCAGCCAGCAGTCCTAAAACGTGATAGACCATTGAAAACACCATGACGGCTGCCAATGTGCGATGAACTACACGTGTTACATCAACACCACCCAAAAGACCATTCAGTGGCAGCGCCCAAAATGCATCACCATAATGGATCGGTAAACCGGTAAACGCCAATAGCAAGAAGGTGACGAATGTCAGCAGATGCTGGATTCGGATATGTATCGAATAGCGAAACAGATCACCCACAGGGTTGGAGACCACATTTTTGTAAATCTGCTTTCGATCACTTGGCATGATGGAAACTAGCTCTTCCAGCTCTTTCGCATCTTTTTCCGGTATTTTATATTGGCGCAGGAACGTACTTAGTACGCCACTCGCCTCTTCGGACAATTTCATTCTGGATTCATCCTCAATTTAATTTTTTCAGCTTGAGAGAGAGATCGAAGATCTCTATCGCTTATTTTTCCTGAAACCACGGCCACGCCAGGTTGTGCCGCGACGCAACGCCCATGAGACGCCATCACGTTTCCGACCAATGGTCTCCACCAAAGACATCAGCATTAATGCAAACAGTGCGACGTTGCCTACCCAGTTATAAACAGTCTCTGAGTAGTAATTAAACTTGTTCAACTCTTTCCTGAATGTTGGATGTGGATCAATCATCGCATAGCTCTGGTCAGCTGTTTCATGACACTTCTGGCAGGTTTTTGTACGATTTACAGCATTAACAGGGGATTTAGGGTCACGAGATGGTAACAGCTCATGAACACTCATATAGTAGTTCTCTGCTGAGGCGTGACAATCAAGGCAATTTGCTACATTTTTATCGCCATATTGAGCCACTTTACCGTGGAAACTTTTCTTATAGGACTCTGCAGCGATTACGTACTTCTCACCAATTTCGCGCCCCTCTTCATCTGCGGCTTTTTTATGGCGCTGCAACATCTCTTGGTCTTCATGACAGCGGGAGCAGAGAGCAACAATCTCTTGAGAGTCACGCTTTACTTCACGAATACGACGACTGGTGTGATTGTACCAGCGGTTGGCGAATTTATCGTCTTCATGACAGACCACACAGCGTTCAATAATATGAGGTGGTGGAACGTCTTCGTCAGGGTTGTAGAGCGGGTTGGTGTGGCAGTCGATACAGTAGGGCTTATCATTTTCCAGGCCGGTCTCTTTTTTCTCTCTACCATGCACACTCTCTTTGAAAGTGTTGTAGATCGACTTATGGTTAAACGGCTTACCGGTCGACGGATTTGTAATTGAGTGACAAGCACGATCACAGCGCACACCCTCTTCTACAGGCCGATGGGGCAGCTGTTTAATGTAATAGTGGCAGTCACGACAAGGCACGTTTCTATGCACTGTCTTAGAGAAGACCTCTGGCATCACATAGTAGGACTTCTGGAAGCCCTCACTTGTGACACGACCCATTTTTGGATATTTGTGACACATCAAACAGGCTTCGTCATCAACGAAGGCCTGTGATATGGCCGGCATCCCAAGTGTGATTATAAAGGCGCTGATCAATAGCCCAATTTTTTTCATGCTGTATACCCTACTTATGTCATGTCAACTGCATGGCGGGGTGTACTCTATTACCCAAGAGCCCGCAAGGGAATTGGGGAATACCCTGTCACATATCATGACAAACACTACAAATATGTGTACGCCTTAGTCGTTTATACCCGTCTGCACCTTTATCTGCGGGGGCGAGGTATTGCACACCCCTCTCATGCGGATTGTGGCAAGTTGCACAAAAAATCCGCCCCGTCTCAGGCTCTAATGGAATCACAATATCGTACTGTTTCCTGGTTTTTATTATCTGCTGTAAAAAATCATCAGGCGGCATTACAAGATGATTAGCGCCACCACCTGCTGTACTCCCGCGCGAACTAAACCATACTCCACCCGGATGCGGTTTATAAGGGTGGCACCCCGTACAGAGCTTCTCAAGACTCTCATTGATGTTAAAGCTCACATCGTAAATATCACGACTTTTAGTTCGGTTTGGCGTCGTTTCATGGCAGTAGAAGCAGGCCTCAGTATTCAAATCGCCTTCATCAGTAATCTGATCATGTGGATTTTTTCTCTGATAGCTCATCGGGTCATGGCATTTGAAGCAGAGGTCAGTCCTGCTGTTATAAGGCCCCCCACGAAAAAAGAACGGGTTGAATCTCTTTGGTGCAATGCCACCTCTGGAGAGACACTGAATTGGCAGATCATGGCACGCCACACAGCTAACAACGCCTCCAGCCTGCTCTATCGATTTCTTGAACTCATCGGGCATTCGCCCCATAAAATCATCCGGCGGACTCATATCGACCGCATGTATATACTCAGCCACCATTGATGGATCATGGCAGTTTGCACACATTTCATTTATGTTTTCATTGCGCAGTGGGGCTACAGCGCCTCCAGCTTCCACCTCACCTTGATGACAAGCAGCACAGCTATTCTCCTGCCAATGTGGGTTAGGCACCTCTTCAAATGCCAACTCACCTGATGCCAATAGAGCGGGGATTTTTTCTGGATTTTCGAGCAGCCATGCGGGTTCAGGGGCTGCATTGCCTGCATAAAGAGGCATAATACAGAACGCTGCCAGCACAGCAGCAAGCAGTGAGATGTGAACACTATTTCTCATTTTTTCAAAACCTAGCGAACCGCCAACAAGAGCATTATAAGGGAACCCAACTCACCACCTTAATTGGACAAATTCCTAGCAAAATACCACAACAAACCCACTCTTGTCAGCCAAGCCAATCTAGCGACTCCTGCAAACCAGCCGACATATCAACAAAAAATGCCCTGTACTGAACGCTCAGTACAGGGCATCTCACTCTCTAACTCAGCCGAAGCCTAGTGAGTGTTTTTACTTCTCGTCCTCAACATCACCCTCATGCCAACCCTCGCCTGGCAATAGGAACTTCGGCATATAGAAATCCTGATATTTCTCAATCATGCCAACAACTTCCGTACTCGTCAGGTCATACATACGACGCTTTGGGTAGCCCAGCTGCACAAAGGGTAGGTAGGCCTTATCTTCATTTGATGTATGGCAGCTATCGCACAGCAGTGGCTTTTCATTGATGTTTCGGTGAATAATCTTCTTTAACTTAGACTGCTGAGTTGAGCTAAGAATATCTTTCTCTTTTAGATATTTCGTTACAAAAGCACGCTCTTTAGTACCATTTAAAAACCTAAAGTTACCATCAGACTTCAGGAAACCTGGAGCAATTTTTGCGCCGTAGTTACCATACATCGACTTATCTAGACTGGTCAGACCAGGGGGATTAGCAATTATATCGCCCGTCTCCTTGTTATACCATCTAAACGCCCACTCTGACGCACCCTCTTTAGGGTAGATATGGCATGTTTCACAAGCGACATAAAATGCATGCATATTGAGAAAAGCACGAATTGACTTAGCTTTGTCATGCGGCACAGCACCATGGCAGCGGAGACAAAGATTAGTGTCATCTGACTCAACCTTCATACCCACATGGTGAAAATGGCCCTGTACATACTGCTCTTCAACAACCATGTAGCCTAGGTTGGTTGTAGCGGTGCTGCCTTGCTCCCTCAAGGCGGCATCAAACATGCTCTCCTCTTCATTTTGCGCTTCATCTAAAAAGCTACCGCCATGCTCCTCTTCACTAACAAGCACCTCTACATCATGGTCAGCTGAGTGACCAAATATAACGGGATAGAGGAAAAAGCCATACCAAATGGTAAAGGCCATCAATACCAATATATATAACTTACTAATTACTGTTTTGATCAGGTTCAGCATTATAATCTCCCGACCTTAGTGGTGGCCTTGCAGCTTAATTTCATGTTCAAGACCTTCTGCTTTCATCGTCTCAGTGTACTCTGCATAGTGCTCGTGAATCATATCCGCCTCTGACAGATAACCGGTCAAAAAGACCGTACCCAACGGAAATTTTTCCGGTGCGTAATGGACGTTGTACCAATGAACAAAAAAGATAAATAGCGCTGCCAGCAACGCTTCATCGGTGTGCATGATATAGAAGGCATTCAGCAGCCAACCCGGGAAGATCTGAGTAAACTCATCCCTCCACCACAACGCCGCACCTGCTGGCCCAAGAATAGGGATACCCCAATAAGGCGCGAAGTAATCAAACTTCTCCTTCCAACAGATACGATTATATTGAGGGGGTTTATTGGTGAAATAGAGCAGATATTTAAACATCGCTACAATATCCCGCCCATCCTGAGCTCTAGGAATCATCTCCATACTGAAGAACTCTTTGAAGAAGTTCCCAACCGTCAACTCATCATCTCTAATCAAACGGCCAACACGGTGTTTGAAGAAGAGATAGAGCCAATAACCTGTATGGAAGAAAAACAGCCCCAGCAAGATAGAACCTGCTCCACGATGAATCCAGGGCGCAACGGTAATACCACCCATGAAATTATAGAGCGGCTCTGCCCACGGTTGATCATGATAACGTAGCGGAAACCCCGTCAGTGACAGGGTGATAACGCAGGTGAATAGCACGATGTGCTGCATGCGCTGCACTAACGAGAAGCGAAAGAAGTAGCGCTTACCACCGCGATAGTTAATTTTTGGATAGACCTGCATGTCACTCCCCCCCTTTTGTTACAGACTTGGATTGACGATGCTCCGCACGCTCAGCACTGCTAAACGAGAAGTTAGGGAACAGACGTCTTAACAACTCAAGGAAAATAACCACGATAAAGAAGTAGAGCACAACGGCCATCAGTCCCGTAAAGAACTTCAGCATGTAGTACTCCATTGGGTTCTTCTCTTTATTGTTGTAATCGACATGCACTCGATAACTGGCAATACCCTCTCCAGCCTCGTGATGACACTCGGCATTACGACAAGTCTGTGCAATATTTGCCTTATAGGTGGCTGACGTTGGAGAGTCCATGCTCTCAACGGAGTGTACGCTCTCACCATATACAATATGGCAATCAACACAATCCGCCGTACGGTCAGAACCAAAACGAATCGCCTTGTAGTGGTAAGTATCCTTATAGGATGCGACCACATTATCAAGACCATGACGTTTTTGAAAAGCAGGATCTTCATGGCACTTGGCACACACCTCTACAATCTCTTTCGATTCACGCGTCTTCTGTAGACGAGAGGTGACGTGGTTGTAGAAATCCTCTGCAAAATCACCCGTCTGATGACATGTTTTGCATCGACCTAAACCACGACGAGAGACACCTGAAGAGACCCCTTTAAAGAAAGAGAGAGGGCGATAGAGCGGCTGCTCATGGCAGCTTTTACAGGTAGGGTAATCCTCTTGATACTCTTTCGGTTTACCATCCTCATCAAATCGGCCATGAACACTCTTTTCAAGAATTTTCTCGACAGGTTTATGTGAGAATTTCTTCTTACCCGATGGCTCGACTAAGTGACATTCGGCCGTACAGTTAACCTTTTTTGCGGGATCATGAGGGATTTTTTCAATATCACGATGACAATCCATACAGTTGACCCGCTTATGCGGCCCCTTCATGAATAGATTTTCATTGATATAGAAAAGGCGGAAATTACCACTCTCATCAATGCGGCTTAAACCACGAAACTTATGGCAAAGCACACAATTCAGCTCATCCTCCGCCTGAACTGGCGCAGTCCAAAGCATAGAACCGAGCACCGATATTAACAGCACTAATAGCAAGGCGTATTTAGACTTTTCGCCCAATAAAATATTTACTGAGTGCCATCGAGTCATATTTTGATGCACTGTTTCACCAACCAGCAACCCCATTACGTCACCCCCGTGGGTCCAATATGGATCACTTCAGATAAAAATCATCTGAACAAAAACGGGCCAAACTATAACAAATCCAACGGGGTATTAGCAATACTACCTAGTTGATAGGGTAGAATTACTATGCTTAATATATCATCTAACCCTAAAATAGAGAGGCAATATAATGTGCAATATATTTGATTTCATTACAAATTTAATATGCAGCACAACATACGCCTCCTATCTTTAGATTAGGAATATCAGTTGAAGATAAGGGAGATATACCTACTACGAAACAGTGGCGCATTTATGAATCTGGCTTCTCAGCCGTAAAATAGAGCCATAAAAAACCCGAAACACCGGCAAAAAGTGACGCAAATAGAACACCTGTTTTTGCCATTAGAAGCTCTTCTGGATTATGGGCAAAACCGAGTTCTGCAACAAAAATTGACATGGTGAAGCCGATCCCACCCATCAATCCAGCACCAACAATATGCTTAAAATTCAAGCCCTGAGGCAAGCTCGTCACCCCTAACTTGACAGCAACCCAAGAGAACCCAGCAATACCGATTAACTTGCCAATCAGTAACCCAGCACCAATACCCATTGAGACTGGGTGCGTAATAACCGTGCCCAATGAGGCCCACTCAATTGGAATACCTGCATTGGCCAAGGCAAATATAGGGATGATTAAATAGGCTGATGGCAGGTGCAGCCTATGCTCTAAAGTCTGTGCGGGTGCCTGTACCAACCGCACCCCCTCCCCCAAGGATTGAACTTGCGAACGCAATGTATCATTTTTGATGATATTTCCCTCTCGGGCATAGGCCTCTTTAATCTGTTCGATCATCCCATTAATCCGTGATAGAAAAAGTTTGGGATCATATTTCGGCTGCATAGGGATGGTGAAAGCGAGAAAAATACCCGCAAGAGTGGCATGAACACCACTTTTCAACATGGCAATCCACAGTAACAGCCCCAGAAGAAGATAGGGTACGGAGCTGCGAACACCGCCTAAATTAAGCACAACAAGCAGCACTAAGAGAGCAGCAACAACCAGCAAAGCTGTGAGGTTGAGGGTCTCTGTATAGAAAAGCGCAATCACTAGAACCGCACCTAAATCATCAACAATCGCTAGTGCAACGAGGAAGGTGAGCAATCCTTTGGGCACTCGACTTCCAAGCAGTGCCAAGGTACCCAAAGCAAAGGCGATATCAGTGGCCATCGGCACCCCCCAACCATTAAGGGCATCTCCTTCAGGGTTGAAGCTAATGTAGATCAAAACAGGGACTACCATACCGCCAATTGCAGCAACAATCGGCAGGATCGCCAATTTGATATCCGCCAGCTCACCCACTAAAATCTCACGCTTTAGCTCCAATCCAACAACAAAGAAAAAGATAGCCATAAGGCCATCATTAATCCAATGATGTAGTGATTTTGAGAGCTGAAAACCTGGAAAACCAACCGTAAATGGAAGTTCTAATAGATGGTGGTAGGCCTCATTCCAAGGACTGTTAGCGATATAGATCGCAAGTACGGCACAAAACATAAGTAGAACACCACTGGTGGTCTGGCGATGGATAAACTCATCCAGTGGGGTTAAAACCTGGTCAAACGCCTTTTCCCAGGGTGCAACGTACTCATTTCCAAACGGTTTTTTCATTTCAGGGGCCTAAATGGGGGGGGGATATTAATAACCGACAGACTGTCTGTTGGACGTAGTGTGAAGCGCTTTAAAATACCACGCAAAAACGCTTAGGGAAGCTCTGAATGTGGATTTAAGGTGTGTCAGACTACTTGCTTAGACGCAAGTTTAATCTGGATTAGCTCTTTTGAAACCACAGAGTAGATCAGGTTGAATTTAGATAGGTTTCATCTCTGAGACATGCTCAGCAAAACCAGCTCCCGCCTCAGTGTAGATATTAAACACGGCGGTAGCACCCAATTGGCGGAGGCGTATCTCCTCATCAGGGTAGCGTGCAATGGCTGCAATCCGCCCTGAGAAGTCAACCTCTCGCAACTGCTCTAGCGCATCTAAATTGGCATCAAGGTTGGGTAGTGCCAACATAACAAGCTCGATCTGGTGATGATGCTCAAGCTTGTCCCAAAAGTCGGCATCACTGGGGTCGCCATGCACCACTTTTCGCCCCACCTCGTTATGCATCTTTATCTTCTCTGCATCAAAATCAACACCAACAACTGTTTCACCATAGAGTTCATGCATTTTTTTATAGGCTCCACAACCAATTCTACCCATACCAAATATGGCAATTTTGGCCCCCCCTGTATCAAGCAGACGGTCATCAACTAAGCGCTCACCACACTGAAACCGCATCCAAAAACCTCGATAGCGGCTATAGATCCGATTATCGATATTATTGAGTGGTGCAGAGACAACTAATGAGAGTGATAGGGCAATTGCCATAACCGCTAACCACTCTGCCTCCAACCAGCCATTAGAGAAGCAGACAGCGACAACAATTAAGCCAAACTCACTGTAGTTGGTCAGATTTAGTGTGCTTAGCAAGGATGTACGCGCACGCAACTTGAAGTGTGTCATCAATACATAAAACAGGGCCGACTTAGCAAAGATAAAGGGGACAAGTAGCGCACCAATAAGCAGCGCCTCAAGTGATAACTCACTCGACATGCCGATAGATAGGAAGAAGCCAACCAGAAAGATATCTTTCAATCCCAACATCGACTTGGCCATCTCCGTTGCTTTGGAGTGGGTTGAGATCACCACTCCCATTACCAAGGCACCTAAATCATCCTTCACACCACCCCATTCAAAAAGCGCTGCACCCCCCATCGCTAAAACCAATCCATACAGAATCAGCAATTCACCATGCCCAGTCCTCTGCAACACATAGTGAAACAGCGGCCGCATCGGGATAAGAAGAAGCAGTAGTAGTGCCCATAGTGAGGGCAGTGCGCCACTGGAAACCGCTAGAAAAATAACCGCCAGCAGATCCTGCATCACAAGAATGCCTATCGCTATCCGGCCATGTAGGGATTTCATCTCCCCCTTCTCCTCCAGCGATTTAACAACAAAAACCGTGCTAGAGAAGCTCAAGGCAAATGCAAGCATCAGTGATGAGTTAATATCAAGAGCACTGAAGAGAGGCAGCCCAAGCAAAGCCAACAGGTAGATCATCAGGCTAAAGAGGCTGGTGACAATGACGACATGAAGAGCGGTGACAGACCAAACATGCGGCCTAATCAACACCTTAAAATTTAACTTGAGGCCGACAGTGAAGAGCAACAAGGTGATACCAAGATCAGCCAGTTTCTGCAACATTTCACCACTCGTGGCTCCCATGACATTGAGCATAAAGCCCGTCACTAAAAAACCGACCAGTGGCGGTAAACCAATCAGCCTAGCTAAAAGGCCAAAACTAAACGCAAGGGAGATCCAAGCAATATCACCTAGTGCAATTGCAACCAATTCAAAGTCCATGATTCATTATTAATCAGCCATATTTTAGGGTTAATCCCAGCCAGTATAAAACAATCATGGCCTATTCAAAGATTTCTTAACACCATAAGCAGCATGCAAAATATCATTAACAACTTAGTATTTTACTGGCATTTGTTTACTTTCAATTGATCTTAAGCCGTAAAAAAATCAACTAACTAAGTTAGAATCCGACGCGATTTGGCTGCCCAATATTATGTTCAGCATTTAGATAGACCTGCCGATAACACTACTCACTACTAGAAAATAACGCTCAGCGTCATATTTTATACGAAATTAGGAGCATCTTATGTTGTTTGGGTTATTTGAATTATTTGGTAGAAATAATAAGGATGATGAGCAAACCAAGCAGTCACTACCAGGCACTAAAGTCTATTACCACCCACATCTACTTGAAGAGCTGCTTGAAGACCATGTTCACCTCCTCAACCTGTTTGGTAAAATTGATACTGCTTACAAAAAAGGCAACACAAAACTTGCCATTAAAACATTAAACAACTTTAGCAATGAACTAAGAGCTCACCTTTTAGTGGAAAATACCAAACTCTACATCTACGTAAGACACAGTTTAAGTGAAAAGCCAAAAGAGGCTCGGATAGCACGAGAATTTCAACAAGAGATGCGAGGCATTGGAAAAGTCCTCAATACATTTGTCACTCGGTTCTCCACCGAGACATGGAGTGATGAAGAGAGAGAGGAGTTTGGCACTCAACTCGCTACTATTGGTGGCATACTGATCCAACGAATTGAGGCTGAAGAGGAGACACTCTTCCCTCTCTATAGAGACCCCAGCTTTTTTGAAAAATAGCTCTCTCCACTAGAACAGCTATTTAATACAGCTCCATCTTCCAGCAATCTATACTAGATACTCAAGGAGGAGGGTATATGCAGACCATTCAAACCATTGGTGCAGCCTCCTGCATTGCAGGCAACCGGTCTGGCTGTTGCGGAGGGCCAATGGCACTACGCCGATCTGGACTTATCGGCATCTTGGCACGCCATCATGGCCTCCAGCTCCAGTGGCAACAGGTATTACAACCCAATCCTGCACATTCAACCGAAGTCGCTTTAGCCAGATTACTCCGCCATATCAGACGAAATATTCAATCATGCATCACTATAAAGCAGCCCTTTATCTTCATGGGCGGTGACCACTCATGCGCAATGGGTGTTTGGGGTGGCGCACTCAAAGCGGTCAAACAACAGCGAAATTTTGGCCTAATTTGGGTCGATGCTCATATGGACTCCCACACATTTGCCACATCAAGCTCAGGCAATATCCACGGTATGCCAATCGCGGCATTATTAGGCAAAGCAGATCAACGACTAGCCGCAATCTATGGCGATTGCCCATCACTCGACCCATCTCGATTGGTACTGATTGGCATACGCAGTTATGAGCCTGCTGAGGAGAGGCTGTTAAAGTCTCTCGGTGTACAGGTCTACACGATGGAGCGGATAAAACAGGTAGGGGGATTATCACTATTGATGCGCTTGGTGATACGCCGTATGAGCCAGCGTTGTCACCATTATGGGTTGAGTATCGACCTGGATGGCATTGATCCAAACGATGCTCCCGGAGTTGGTACACCCGTAGCGGGTGGGCTTTCTGGAGTAGCGCTATGCCGCGCATTAAAAGGGCTAGGTGCCGATCCGGCACTGGTCGGCATAGAGATCTCTGAGTTCAACCCCGGGCAGGATCAAAACCACCGCACAGCACGTTTGGTGGAGCGGTTAATCGGCTCAATTTATGGCGACCGCTGGATATAAGGCGCACAATCTATCGGTTCTATAACTCTATGAGCCGACCAAATAGATCTTTCGGATCATTCAGTTCAGGAATCATCTCCACCTCACTACCAATATCATGCTGTTCAGCCAACTGTTTCACTAAGCGTAGCGCTGCATAATCTTCCAATGCAAAGCCAACTGAGTCGAATAGCGTCAACTCACTATCACTCTCTCGCCCTGCAGATTGGCCGCTAACAATCTGCCACAGCTCTGCATGGATCACGGCTTTGGGTCGATTCTGAATCTCCCCCTCTTCTATACTCTGAGGTTTGTACTCAACAACAATTTTAGCTTGGTCAAGTAGCGCTGGATCAAGCTCCGTTTTACCAGGGCAGTCACCGCCCATGGCATGAATATGGGCACCAGGAGTAATCATTGAGGCGTTGAGAATACGGTCTTGGCATTTAGCTGCTGTGGCGGTAACAATAAGGTCGGCACCGTACACTGTCTCAGCTGCATTTTTACAGGCAACCAGGCTAGGTAGTCGCCCCTTTAGGTTGTGGGCAAACTTAGCCATTGCTGCTGGGTCAATATCAAAATAGCGGACGCTCTTTATCGGGCGGACTCCCGCCAATGCTAAAACCTGAAACTCTGCCTGGGCACCACAACCAATAATAGCCATCACCTCACTCTCTTTACGCGCCAAATATTGTGCACCTAAAGCGGTTGTTGCGGCTGTTCGTAGTGCTGTGAGCCAGGTCATCTCACACACCATCACGGGGTAACCTGAATCGACCTCAGCCAACATACCCACAGCCACCACACATAGCTTTCCTTGCGCTGTATTTTGAGGGTGACCATTGACATATTTAAAGGCATATAGCTGATCATCAGCACAAGGCATCAACTCAATAACACCGTGTGGATAGTGAGTGGCATGGCGTGGGCTGAGCTGAAAATCGTGCCAACGAGAGAACGCCTGCCGCAGCGCCTCAAGCAGCTGTTTATTAAAATCAGAGAGACCAACTTGATTCACCAGTTGGCGCATATCCTTCGTTGTTATTAATCTCACCTGATCACTCCTGGTAATTTTCTATGCACGATGCCCTTTGGCTAAGTAGTCATGCGACTGCATCTCTCTCAAGCGACTAGCAATTCGCTGGTATTCAAAAGCCATTTTCTCACCTTGATAGAGATCATCAGGCTCCGCTTCTGCACTGATAATTAATTTGATATTACGATCGTAAAACTCATCCACCATATAGGTGAAGCGTCGCAGCTGTTCAGCCTGTTGATCCCTTAGTATTGGGATATCTGATAACAATACAGTATGGTAGCAATTTGCAATTTCAATATAATCCTTGGCACTTCGCCCATAACCACAAAGCACTGAAAAACTAAACCAAGCCACATCATCACTGCAACAAATAGCATCAATCTGTCGACCTGCAATTTTCACCGAATCATCACAAATAACCGCATCTTGAGATAGGTGATGAAACTCTTGATTAAGTTTTTCAGCCACCGTTTCATTCAATGGGGTGTGATAGACCTGGGCCTGTTCAAGATATCGCAGACGAAAATCGGTATCACCCCCTAGCTCTACCACATGCGTATGCCCCTTGAGCAACTCAATGGCGGGCAGAAAACTAGTACGTTGTAAGCCATTTTTGTACAACTGGTCCGGTGGGATATTTGAAGTTGCCACCAAGGTCACACCACAAGCAAAGAGGCCATCTAGCAAGCCAGAGAGGATCATCGCATCACCAATATCAGAAACAAAAAACTCATCTAAACAGAGCAGTTTGGTCTGATCAGAGAAATCCTTCGCCAGCTTAAGCAGAGGGTCAGGCTGGCCACGATAACGTGGAAGCTCATCATGTACCCACTGCATAAAACGATGGAAATGCATCCGCTGCTTGGCTCCATCGGTAACCGTCTGGTAGAAGAGATCCATCAACCAGGTTTTACCCCGCCCAACCCCCCCCCAGATATAGAGCCCTTTGATCATTGGTACCGTTGATTTTGTAGCAAAGATACGACTCATCAGGCTAATGGGTTCAGCTGTTGGCGCTACTTCCAGCTGCTGATAGAGCGCCTGCAACCTATCCACCACCTCAGCCTGTTTCTCATCAGGCAGAAACGCTTTCTGTTTTAAACGCTGCTGATAACATTGCAGCGGAGACTTTGTCACAACGGAGGTCTGATGCATCACGCTAAATACCATTTTTTACCGATCTTAACCTTGTTTACGGTATGTCTGCGATTACCTTTAACGTAGAATATCATCTGCTTATGAATAATTGAGTTCACTCATGAAAAACAAGGTTTTCTTATCTGTTCTGTTGCTAACTGCAGTAGCAATAGGCGGCGCACTATTAATTCCCAGCGGTGGTGGAGGCGCACACGATAATAAGCGTATGCCTTGGCTTATCTCAGTAAACGATCATGGTGAATTAACCGTCTTCAACCTGACTCTTGGCAAGAGCACACTCAAAGATGCACTACGTGAGTTTGCCGATACCGGCAACATAATCCTCTATGCTAAAAAAGATGGCCGGAAGGTGGTTGAGGTCTACTTCCAGAAGATTATCATCAGTGGTATTCGAGCTAACATCGTATTGACCATGCAGCTCTCCGATGAAAAACTGGATGAGATCTACCAACGTGGCGCTCGTGTTAGCAAGGCTGGCAGCGGTACACAAAAAGTTAATCTTGCAGGGCGTGATCTCATCTTTATGGAGAACCAACCTATCGGTCATATCACCTACCTTCCCTACACCAATCTCGACGATGAGGTTGTGTTGGCACGCTTTGGTGAGCCGGTAGAGAAAATCGAAGAGGCTTCCGGCATAACCCATTGGCTCTACCCAGAAAAAGGGCTAGATATTGCAGTGAACCCAGATGGAAAAGAGGTGTTCCAGTATCTACCTCCTAGCCGATTTGAAGAGGCAGTGAGGCCATTGATTGAGGCAAAAGAGAGGGCGGAGGCGAATGCTGCCGCCAAGGATCAAGAGTAATCAAACCGAGTGGGGGAGGTGGTAACAAGCCACCCCTACTCATTCGCTACGTCTCATCACTCGGCTTTTCAGCCACTTTCTGTTCATCACTTCCACTCGATTTCTTAGGTTTGATCTGCACATCATCATCCATCAGAATACGGCTCGCCTCACCCTCCATATCCTCGAACTGACCACTCTTGGCGGCCCAGAAAAGCACACCAACGGCCAGCAACCCCATAATGATCATGCCTGGAATCAGGCCATAAATAACATCCATCGTTATTAACCTTGCTCTCTTTCACCCTTGAATAGGGTACGAATTCTGGCAGCATTACCAATAACAAGCAACGAACTGATCGGCATTGTTATCGCCGCAACAAGCGGTGAGACAAAGGTCATCATCGCCAACGGCACCATGATGATGTTGTAGGTGATGGAGATGGCAATATTTTGCCGAATCGTACGTAGCGTGCGGCGCGAGAGTGCAGAGGCTTGACGAACCTTATTTAGCTCTGCGCTCATCAAGATAATATCAGCACTGGCAATAGAGACATCGGTACCCGAGCCCATCGCAATACCGACATCCGCCCGCACTAAGGCGGGCGCATCATTAACAC
Organism: Sedimenticola sp.; assembly: GCA_027068675.1. Classification (GTDB taxonomy): domain Bacteria; phylum Pseudomonadota; class Gammaproteobacteria; order Chromatiales; family Chromatiaceae; genus JAKITT01. The sequence continues at coordinate 11,464 of JAMOMH010000190.1, read as the reverse complement.
CATCGCCGACCATCGCCACTTTGTTTTGTTTCTCCTGTTGCAGGTGTTGTATCACTTGATCCTTCTCTTCTGGCAGCACATCAGCAATCACCGCCAGACCTCCTAGACGCTCAGCAATGATCTCTGCCGTCTTCTGCCGGTCACCACTCAGCATGGTGAGTTCCAGGCCATCCCGCTTCAGTGCTGCTACCATATCGGGTGCCTCAATACGGATCCGATCTTCCACACCAATCAATGCAACCTCTTGCTGATCAATCGCACAGTGGATTAGCCCCGTGCCTTGAGACTCCAGCTCATTGGCTACATTTTCAAAAGCCGCTTGGGGGGATACACCATTTTCTGTCAACCAGCTACGGGTGCCAATAATAAGCCTTTGCCCATTCAGTTGGCCCGAAAGACCTGCGCCAGGCTTACTAACAAACTGCTCAATTTCAGCGGCCTTGGTAAAACCTCTAACCTTGCCAGCATTGACAATTGCTTGAGCAATCGGGTGTTCAGAAAGCGACTCTAATGCATAGAGTTTTCGCAGCAGTGCTTTACTCTCACCCGATAGATCCTGCTGTTCATCACCCGCATCCCAGCGACTCTCCAGCGTCAAGATGGTGGTAACCGACATCTTCCCCTCTGTCAGCGTACCTGTTTTATCGAAGACAAAGTGGTTGATATCTGAGAGCCGCTCCAACACCTCTCCATTTTTTATCAAAATACCGTGTCTCGCACCCTGACCTGTGGCGACTGCAATCGCCATTGGGGTGGCAAGACCAAAGGCACAGGGGCAGGTGATAATCAAAACAGAGGTGGCGGCCATCAAAGCGAGCTCAAAATCAGTCTGCCACCACCAAAAGAAGGTCGCCGTTGCTAAACTCAAAGTCGCCACAACAAACCAGGGCACAATTCTGTCAGCCATACCCTGAATGGGCGCTTTACTCGCCTGCGCCTCTTCAACAAGATCGATAATACGACCGAGTGCGGTATTTTTCAGTACACCCAAGACCTCTATCTTCAATGCGCCATTGCCATTAATGGTGCCGGCGGAGACGTTATCATCGACTGTTTTGTTGACCGCTTCTGATTCACCAGTAAGTAGCGCCTCATCAATCGAACTCTGGCCTTGTACAATCACCCCATCAACAGGAATCCGCTCTCCTGGCTTAACCAGGATCATCTCCCCCGCCTTGACTGCTCGGATCGGCACAATCACCTCTTCACCATTACGAAGCACCGTGGCAACGCGGGGCTGCAAATCGAGTAGGCGCTGCGTTGAAGCAACAGCCTGTCGTTTTGAAATCGCCTCCAGATAACGCCCTACCAGGATAACAAAGAGGAAGTTAACCACTGTGTCGTAGTAGACCTCACCATTAACTGAGCCACCGAAGGTGATATAGAGCGAGTAGAGGTAGGTAATGGTGGCACCGATGGCAATCGGCAGATCCATAGTAGGGCGTAGATTGCGCAGACCGCCCCACGCCCCTTTGAAAAATGGGTAACCAGAGAAGAGCAGTGTTGGTGTAGCGAGAATAAAGCCCACTAAGTGGAAAAGCTCGCGATACTCACTCTGATCGGCACCTGAGTAGAGTGCAATTGAAACCCACAGCAGGTTCATCATGGTAAAGCCCGCAAACGCCATGCGGTAGAGCATCATGCGGTTTTCGCGCTTGATCGCCCCTTCAGCCACTTCGGGGTCAAAAGGGACGGCAGAGTAGCCAATTTCACCCAGCCGCTTAATCACCATTGAGAGCGGAACCTTGCTGTTGTCCCAATTCAGATGCAGGCGACGAGCAGAGAGATTGACCTTAACCTCTTGAACTCCATCAAGATTATGCAGTGTATGTTCAATCAACCAGACGCAGGCGGCACAGTGTATGCCTTCAACTAGTAGCGCAATACCGCGCTGATCACCCAGCGAAGAGACAAACTCCTCTTGCACCTCATCGAGATCGTAGAGTAACAGCTCTTTGGGTAGATCGGGTGGGGGTGCCAGTGATTGTCCATCAGGCGTGCGTTGGTAGAAGCCCTCTAGGCCAGCATCATAGATCGCTTCACAGACGGCCTGACAACCGATACAACAGAAGTGCTGTTGATCTCCCTCTATGGTTGAGGTGATCTCATCGTCATTGGGCAGTGGCAGGGTGCAATGGAAACAGCCAGTGCTTTCACTCGGGTCAGTTTGCATAACGATTGATCAACGGTAAAACGGTTCAGGGAATCCAATCGATAGCGACACCAAGGCGCAGAGCCGTGTTGTACTCATCTTCACCTGTTTTGGCGCTAACTAAAACATCCCACGCCCCTTTTAGCGCAAAACTGACCTCCACCGTATATAACCCAGGTTCTACCATCGTCATCTCTTTTGAGAAATCCATCTTTACATCAGAGGGGCGATAGGCATAAAAAACAACCCTATCTACATCCACTAAATCACCCTCTTTACTGGTAACGGTGTAGTTAAAGGTTGTTGGCTGCGCCAATTCTATGAAATCAGGCGATTCAATCTCCATCACCCAACCTGGATCTCTCGCCTGACGTTTGAGCATATTTTGCTCATAGTCCTGCCCTCGATCATAAAAATCTTCCGCCACGATGCCTGGATTGCCTGTGATTGAGAACATCACCATAACAATATTCATCACCACCACAACAAGCAGCAGTGTAATCCAGCCGATCACCCATGGGTTACGCCACGGCGATTGATTGCTATCAGGTTTCTTAGATTCATTACTCGCCATAACATTTACTCAACTCTATTAATTAGGTCCGATGAAGATGCTTTTACGCTCAGCGCTATAGAATTCACCGTTGACATCAATGCCCTCAATGGAGAAGAGAATGGGCATTGAATCCTGTGTAAGATTTTCTCGCGGAATACGCACAAAAACCACTCGAGGCGTCACATTACCATGACGAGCATTAACCGGCTTATCCACACCCACAAGAACCAAACCCTCTGGCCCTGTAGCTGAGACCTTCACCTCTAAGTCATTGTTCATTTTATTGAGCACTTTTAGTGTGTACTTATTCTGTACTGAACCATCACTCTGTAGGACATACATTGGCAGGCGTGAGTGGATAACCTTAAGCTCAACGGCATCCATCGTGCTGAAACCATAGACGATACCTAGCACCGATGAGACCAAAACGGCAAGATAGAGCCAAACACGTGGGCGCTTTAGCAACTCGCCATGATCTTTCCCTTCCATGCCATCAAGCGACTCAAAACGAATCAAACCGCGTGGCCGATCGAGCTTATCCATGATGTCATCGCAGGCATCAAGACAGAGCCCACACATGATGCAGCCCTCTTGTGATCCGTTACGGATATCAATGCCCGTTGGGCAGACCGCTATGCAGAGTTTACAGTCAACACAATCGCCAGCAGCATCTTTATCCTTAGTACGTTGCACACGATTTCTAGGCTCACCACGTTTAAAGTCATATGTTGGAATCAACGAAGTATTATCGATCATCACACTCTGTATCCTGGCGTAGGGACAGAGCCAAAAACAGTTCTGCTCACGCAGAAAACCAGCTAAAAAGTAGGTGCCTGCCATAAAGGTAGCGATGATGACATAAGCGGTGGTACCCGCATCAAGCGTAAAAACATCACTCCAAAGTTGGTAGGCATCGGTAAACCAAGCAACAAAACTAAAACCAGTCAAGAATGAGATGATCAGCCACAATGTATGCTTGATCACCTTTATTGAAAACTTTTTCACTGTCCAAGGTGCTTTGTCCATCGCACGGCGGCGCTGTGGGTTTCCCTCCAGTTTCTCTTCTAGCCAAGTAAAAACATCCGTCCAAGCAGTTTGAAAACAGAAAAAACCACAAAAGATACGACCTGCCATAGCTGTTGCAACGGCCATGAGAATGGCAAAAAAGAGCAGTACTAAGGAGAGCATCCAAAAGTCTTGCGGTAGAACGGTAGAGTTCCAAATGTGGAATTGGCGATGCGGTATATCAAACAAAACGGCTTGGCGATCACCAAAACGGAAGTATGGGCCTAGGAAAAGTGAGAGCCAAACGGCACTTGTGATCCATTTCAGCAGACGCCAACGTCCAGGCATTCGTTTAGCATGGATGGTCTCACCACCGGTATTGATCTCCCAATGCTCTGCCTCTGACATCAAGTCATCAAATACCGACTTATCTAATGTCTTTTTCTCACTCAAAACTATCGCCTCTAATTAACACATGGGCATACGACCAAGTGGATACTTTACCGCTACATTTCAGGCCTAATCACCCGAATGAATCATAGCTTATCAGTCAGGTATTTTACCCTACTTATCGGTGGCTGAATATAATCAAGAGATGCCTAATAAAGGGATCTACGTAGATAAATAGAACTTAAAATAACGTACCAATTGAGTGTATCCATCTTTTGGCTCAACTCATTGTTATTTTTACGCACAATCAGCCATATCAAGAAGGTCATTGATATTATGATGACGCCCCAGCTTAAGCCAAAATATAGGTACACTTAATAATTACAAACTTTTTATAACCATAAAAAAAGGGGGCAAAAGCCCCCTTTCTATTGCTCACATTATACGACGCTAAGCTGTCGTTTTAATGGCCTGAAGATCACTAAAGACCATCTGTGAGCAAGTGGCTACTGACCACCACCTAGCTTATATACATAAATTGCTAGTTTTTTGATGTCGCCACTTGAGAGACGTTCACCAAAAGTTGGCATTATAGCTTCACGAGTCGCTGGGTCAGACGCATCATTTACACCATGAACGATGGTATATTTAACACTAGCCAGCGCATCAGCCTCATCAAAACGCAAAATGGCATCAGTTAGGTTAGCTGAGCCAAGAGGCTGTACGCCCTTGCCATCAACACCATGACAGCCCAAACAGCCTTTTGCTGCAAAAGCAGGGCTTGAGGTTGGATTGCCCGCAACAATAGCTGTCGCAAGACCATCAATCTCAGCAGCACTAAGCATTTTGCCCTGTGCTGGCATCATGCCTTTACGACCCATAGTGATAGACTGCTCAATTGACTCAACTGAACCACCAAACAACCAATCATCATCAGCGATAACTGGAAAGCCTGGGCCGCCCTGACCACCTGCACCGTGACAAGCCGCACAGTAATCACCAAACAGCACCTTGGCAGAAGCCACTGTGTAAGCTGAAAGACCTTCATCAGCCAAAATCTGCTTAGCAGTCATGCCTTTAAGTTTCTCTTCAAAGGGGGCACGAATCGCTTCAACTTCAGCCATGCTCTCTTTGAATTCATTAATCGCTGTCCAGTCAGTCATACCCTTTGTATGAGTAGTTAGCAACGGCCACATTGGGTAGATAAAGGCGTAGGCAACCCACCAAAGGATTGAGAGCCAGAAGCCGATCATCCACCAATTTGGCGGGGGATTGTCCAACTCTCTCAAGTCGTCGTCCCAGATGTGTCCGGTATTATTTTCACCCGGAAATGGATTGTTATCCGTCATTTTTCTCTCCGCTATCAATTCGTTCATCGTCCAATGGGATGTGCTTATGTTTCTCTAAGCGCTTCCATGTTTTTGGACGTAGGACGTAGGTGTACACCACAACCATTAGGATGAAGGTGACCACAGTGAGGATCGTACCGACCCAATCACTGTTGGTCATCGCCGCCCAATCAGTTTTGAAGTACTCCTGCAGACTAGTCACGATAGGACTTGCTGTCGTCTAGTTTAGCCATGGTGCCAAGAACCTGGAGGAAGGCAACCATCGCATCCTCTTCATTCTTACCCTCAACCAAGCCCGGTGCTTCGGCAATATCGGCATCCGTATAAGGGACACCTATTGCTTGCAACCCATTCATGCTTGCTTGCACTTTATCAACGCTTAGCATGTTGTCTTTCAGCCAAGGATAGTTAGGCATAACAGACTCAGGCACTACTGAGCGAGGGGCACGAAGATGTTTACGGTGCCAATCATCAGAGTATTTACCACCTAAACGAGCGATATCTGGCCCAGTACGCTTAGAGCCCCACTGGAACGGATGGTCATACATCGACTCACTTGCCAGAGAGTAGTGACCATAACGCTCTTTTTCATCACGGAATGGACGAATCATCTGTGAATGACAGAGATAGCAACCCTCTTTGAGATAGACATCACGACCAGCCAACTCAAGTGCTGAGTAAGGACGCATGCCGTCACCTGGCTTGTGGTCACTTATCGTTGCACCCTCTGGACGCTGCCAGACGAGTTCGTTGTGCTTGTTGTGCTCCATGGTGCTCTCCAAATAGAAGAGTGGAACAATCTCCACCAATCCACCGACAGAAAGCGCAATCGCGGTCGCTAGACAAAAAGCCCAGACATTGACTTCCAATTTGCTTTGGAGGCCACCTTTTTCATTGTTGTTCGACATCTTAGATCCTCCCTTAAGCAGAAACGGAAGCAGTACGAGCCTGCTGTAGACTGCCTTCAGATGAAGACTTAAGCACCGTCATGATGACATTGATCAGCATCAGAATAGCTCCCGTCAAGAAGATAGCACCACCCACTGCACGCATAGCATAATATGGATGCATCGCCTCTACAGATTCAGCGAAGGTGTATGCCAATGTGCCGTAATCATCATAGGCTTTCCACATCAAGCCCTGCATGATCCCAGATACCCACATTGCGATGATATAGACCACAGCACCGATTGTTGCCAACCAGAAGTGAGCATTGATCAGTTTTACTGACCACATCTCTGTGTGGAATAGACGTGTCATCATGTGGTAAATGGCACCAATAGCAATCATAGCTACCCAACCCAGTGCACCCGAATGGACATGTCCAACGGTCCAATCAGTGTAGTGAGAGAGTGCATTAACAGTTTTGATTGACATCACAGGACCTTCAAATGTCGACATCGCATAGAAAGCAAGTGACATGATCATGAAGCGAAGTACGTAATCGGTACGCAATTTATCCCACGCTCCTGAGAGAGTCATCATACCGTTTATCGCACCGCCCCATGATGGGATGATCATAGCCAATGATACGGCAGCTGCCAGTGAACCGGTCCAATCTGGAAGCGCGGTGTACTGAAGGTGATGAGCACCCAGCCATACATAACCAAAGGTCAGCGCCCAGAAGTGGATCACTGAAAGGCTGTATGAGTAGACGGGACGACCCGCCTGCTTAGGCACGAAGTAGTACATAATTCCCAGAAAGCCACCGGTGAGGTAGAAGCCCACTGCATTATGGCCATACCACCACTGGATCATTGCATCCTGAACACCCGAAAAGATCGAGTAGGACTTCATTATGCCAACAGGAACTGCCAAGCTGTTCACAACGTGAAGGTAGGTGATCATGATCATCATCGCAATGAAGAACCAGTTCGACACGTAGATGTGTGAACTCTTACGGATAGCGATAGTCATAACAAAGTTAAAGAAGTAACTCAGCCACACTACAGCGATCAGGAGATCAATCGGCCACTCTAGCTCGGCATACTCTTTACCCTGGGTAAGACCCAGTGGAAGCGTGATAACAGCTGCAACGATGACTAGGTTCCAACCCCAAAAGGTGAACCATGCCAATTTATTGCTCCAGAGTCTTACGCCACAGGTGCGTTGAACACTGTAGAAAGCTGTTGCCATCAAGGTACAGCCGCCAAACGCAAAAATAACAGCGTTAGTGTGAAGTGGACGTAAACGCCCAAAAGTAATGTACGGAATATCGAAATTCAGTACTGGCCATGCCAGTTCTGAGGCGATATACACCCCGACAGAAGCACCTACCACTAGGTAGACCACTGCCATAACGGAGAACCAGCGTACAACGTCAAAGTCGTACTTCTGCTCAGCTGCGGCGTCCATGAACCCCCCTTACAAATTTATATAATAATTAGCTAAAAGTTTTTTATGCTTACCCCAACCCCGCAACCCCTAAAAAACTCTGGAGTGTGCGGAATTGTTGCACATAACACTCCCATCCTTGACAAATGTCAAGTATTGTCCGCCATATGTTATTGACTTTAACATCCTCCACAACATGTAGCTTTATCATCTCCCCATGAAATCCCGCAATAACAACATGGGTATAGCCCAAATGCACACCTGAGCTATAAGTGGTAACCTCGCCTACCTAACATTGATCAACAAACAATGTACCTACAAAAAGCGGGGCAAAAGTTTTCTGATGAAATTTGATATACCAGGAGAGGAGTGGAAAAAGGCACGTATTCCACATGAGATTTTTCTTACCAATATGGCCGGAAATCACGTTCTCATGTTTATCTCTGCACTTGGCATGGTCGGCAGTTTTTGGCAGCCATTAGCAATGGTGCCTATCGCCTCTCTTTGTGTACTCCTCTACACCATTTGGCGAGCAAAACAGGCTCAAAAACCTGATTCTGGTCTCTCCTGGTTTGTTATGTGTCATTGGCAGATTGCAGCCAAACGCAGCTGGTTTTTTATATATATGTTAATGATGATGAGTGCTGTAGCCACTCTCGGCTGGGTTGGCTACGCCTATCTCGGTATGATGAAGATTGCTGCATACGCAACTGTAGGCGGTATCGGCATATTGCCCACATTGGTAACCGTATTGATATTGATCGTTATGGAGTCTGATGCCCTGCATCTCGCTAAAAATTGCAGATTGCCTGATAGCATCGTTGAGCAGTTTCCTGACCCAGGCACAACCACCGTTATTGAGGATATCGACTACTCAGTCCGGCCTGAAGACCGAGTAAAATAGAGGGCATTGAAACCGAAGCTGGTGTTTCAATTCTCTTCAATCTAATCCCCAGATAAGAACTCTATGGTAAGTGCGTACCACTATCTAGTGATCAGGGTTTTATATGCATGATCTACTCTCTCACTGATCTCCAGACGCTTTTCACCCCCTCAACACTGCTCGAAGCCAAAGCTCTCCTTGCACTAAAACAGGCCGCCACCCCCAATATTCGACGCAATGGCCAGCTGATCACGGCAATGATCCACAGCTCTGAGGAGCGCCCCATCCGTATCTATATACGGGTTGAAAGCAACACAGAAGAGCCTCCCTCAATTCAAGGTGAATGTAGTCACTGTGGGAAAGTTTCATGCCACCACATTGCCGCCATCCTACTTATGACTTTGAGTGATGTTATAGAACCCCATCAAACCCCATCCTCTACTAAAAGCGCAATAACATCTGATTACCCCACTCATATCCAACAGCGACTGCTCTATCTACTATCCCCCATCACTGACTCGATTGATGGCATTGAAATCACCACAGCAACCGCTAAATTGATCAAGACAGGCGGTTTTAGTCAGCTACGTGATTATGAACCAAGCTGGGCCAGTAGCAGCCCTACACCTCGCTACCTACTCAAAAGTGACCTTCAGCTACTGGCTGAACTAGAGCAATTAACACTCAAGTCCAATCAAAAGAGGCGCCGGCTTCATAGTACGCAGGGCACTCAAATGCTACAGCGCATATTGGAGAGTGGCCGCTGTTTTTTAGGCCGACTTGATCAACCTCTCAAACAGGGCAAGGTACGGCATGCCACTCTGCAGTGGCAACTTGATGGCTACGGCAATCAACACGCCCAGCTCAAGGCGGAACCTGCCGCCTCCTCTATTTTTCTGCTGTCACTGCCTCACTACCTCGACCAACTAACGGGAGAATGTGGAAAACTAACCACGGACATTCCACCCTCCCTTATTGAGGAGGTGCTATACCAACCGACAATGAACCCGTTGCAGATTGAAGAGTATTGGCAATCTGTCACCACTCGTCACCCAACACTTAACATCTCAGCTCCACACAAATTGATACTGGAGCAGTGGCCAACGTGCCAAGCCACACCTCAACTACTGATCACGACAGATGGCAACAAAGCAGCAGATGGCCCCCTCAGTGAGAGGGCTCAGCTCACTTTTGATTACAACGGCCTAACACTCAGCCGGAACGAGCCAGCTCAATTGCGACAGGGCAACCGAGTCATTCAAATATTACGACAGCAGGCATTTGAGACTGCTGCCGTTGAACAACTACTGGCTACAGGTTTGAGCAGCCTTCCAAACAACCATCTAGAGGATCTATTCTCCCTGAAGAATAGCGCCGAGGCTTGGTTCAAATTCCAACAATATCAACTTCCTCTATTGAAAGAGCAAGGGTGGCAAATCACCATTGACCGCCCATTTAGATACCCTCTAGCCACCGTGCAGGAGTGGCTCTACACACTAGAGCCTATTGAGCAGAGCCATCTCTACCGCTTCAGTTTTGGCATACGCGTGGATGACCAAGCGATCAACCTGCTCCCAGAGCTGGTGCCACTACTACGCACCATCAACTGGAATCAGCTACACCTGTTATCACCTCAACACTGCTTCTATCTACCGATTGGCAATGGGCTGCGAGCGGCCATCCCCATGGCAAAGATTAAACCGATACTCGACAACCTCTTTGAACTCTTTCAGACAGACGCCCTAGATCAAGAGGGATACCTACCTCTCACTAAAATTCAGCTCACCCGTCTCCACAACCTGGGCAGCAATGACAAGCAAACAGAGCGCCTCTGGTTTGACCGCAGTGAGGTACGTCTCTTAGCTGAACAACTACGCCAAATAACACAACCCGCTGAGGTGGCACCCCCGATTGGCTTACAGACCACGCTACGTGACTATCAACTACACGGGCTGGCATGGTTGCAGTTTCTACGTGACAACGAACTGGCGGGCATCTTGGCCGATGAGATGGGGCTGGGCAAAACCGTCCAAGCACTCGCCCACATATTGCTAGAGAAGGAGCAGGGGCGTCTTACCCGCCCCTGCCTCATCATCGCCCCCACCAGTTTGATGACCAACTGGCGGCAGGAGGCACGACGTTTCACACCCAACCTCAAGGTATTGGTTTTGCATGGACAAGAGCGGCAAAAACGCTTTGCCGACATCCCCTATAATGATCTGATCATCACCACCTACCCTCTGCTACTGCGTGATTATGAAACACTATGTCGCCAGCACTACCATCTGTTGATTCTGGATGAGGCGCAGCTAGTCAAAAACCATCAAGCCAGAGCGAGCCAGTTAGTACGAGAGATTCCCGCCAGACACCGGCTCTGCCTCACAGGAACACCACTAGAAAATCATCTCGGTGAGCTGTGGTCACTCTTTGATTTTCTACTGCCAGGTCTGCTTGGCAGCGAACATCAATTTAAAAAAAGGGTGCGTAAGCCCATTGAACAATCAACCGACGATGCAGCCAGTCAACGATTAGCGGGGTGGTTACGCCCCTTTATGTTGCGCCGTACCAAACAGGCCGTTGCCACTGAACTGCCGGCCAAAACAGAGATCATTTGTAACGTGGAGTTATGCACTGAACAGCAGGCACTCTATGAACGTATCCAGCGGAATATGGGCAATAAAATTAGAACAGCTATCGCAGAAAAAGGCCTTGGCCAATGCCGCATTCTCATCATCAACGCACTGCTCAGGATGCGCCAAGTCTGCTGCGATCCTCGCCTACTACCCATTGAGGAG
>JAMOMH010000189.1 GCA_027068675.1 Sedimenticola sp. | reverse complement strand
GTCTAGGAGCGTTGGCGCAAAATCAGTTAGCCAGCACTGGAGGGGGCGGAGATTGTTATCCAATTTACCTTTAAAGCATCTTTGGGAAACGCCCTGTGCGGACCCGCATGCAGGGTGTTGTGGAGGCTGGGGGAGAAAAACCCCCGGCTATCCGATTATTTCTTTTTCCTTTACTAACTCATTACAGGCTACTCTACTTTTCGTGTAATAAATTTTAGTGTAAAGAAGCCAACGGTAGGAGAGATCGTTACAGATGCTGTAACGATGTTTTTGTACATATTTATCGACTGCATAATGAGTTAGTTGTGGAAAGAAGACCATTAGTACTAGGCTGACCACTATGCCGCGCGAAAACAATGACTGCTTTTTTGGTGTCAACTCTAATCCAAACATCCCTTGCATCACACCTCCAATCGTCAACAAGAGAAGACCAAGACCACAGCCAAGCATATACATAGATCCTTTATCAAACTCAACAACTTGGCTTTCGATATGAAACTGGGATATGAGCCCTGTAATGCTAATAGAAAACCACGTAAAAGCCCCAAGAGTCAGTATTATAAAAAAAGCTGCACTTAAAATTCGCACTAGAAGTGAAGACTGTTGCTCTTCGTTCATTATCGAAGCCTCAGCCTTCCGGAAAGAAACCTACCTAAGGCATGCTTTGCTGTATTTATTAAGATAGCTCTAGCCGAGTCAACGGCATAATCGAACACCGAGCCTGTCAAATCACCAGCTTTTTTGTAAAAATCTTCTTTCGCTCTTTCGACTCTATTATCTATTCCCTCGCTAATATCATCTAAACCTGCTATGACTCTATCAGTTATACCATAGCGTTCGTCTAAAAAGCTCAAAGCCATCGATGTTACAACCCCAACCAAAACAACCGCCGCGATGGGTCCTATTGCTACAGTAAACCCCAGCGCAACAATCCCAGAAGCTGCTGCTATAGATGCCCCCGTAGCTATGCCTACTTTCACAACATCAGTGGCCAAGGAACCAATAAGTTGGCTTAACGTAACCTGATCCGTTAAAAAATAGTCCGTAACTCTATAAGCAGATAAGAGAACTATAGAAAGGATGCCTCCAGATTTTGCCGCGTGTATTGCTCCTGCTTTTCCCAGCCCCATGGTTATCACTTTGGGGTTTTTAATGCCATACTTTGTGCCAGTCAGAATACGTCGTAACCCGGGGTGCCCCTTTAAAATTATGTGTGGTTTCCCACTATATGTCTTGACGTAGGCTTTGGTAGCAAATCCGCCAAGATCACCGACGAGCTTACTTAAGGTTCTCAAGTCATCCGCTGAGGCGTAATAGCTCGCTCCAACTTCTGCATTCCCTTTCAACTTTTGCCATGCATTCTTAAATATGAGGCAAATTTCCTTTCGGTGAAGATTGAACAATGGCATCCATTTCTTCAATTGATACAACATAAATTTCATGCTGATTCGACTTGATTTGTTGCTTTAACTCTTTCTTTTCCTGAACTGAAAGCATTTCAGCTTACTCCTTTAGTTGAGATTATGATGAGAAATAATCGGGATAGGGGGATGCCTCACGACATCCCTCCTCCCACACCACCCGGCATACGGATCACGTACCATTACCTTAACCCTGATGAATGGGTCTGGAATCATAATTTGGGATGAGCCACCATCAAGGGCTCCAATCATTTGCGAGAAAAAGTCCGTCGCCATCTCATGCAGTTGCAAAAATCACCCAATTTGGTAAAGAGCTTTTTGCATGATAAAAATATTGAAATATATTTATGCTGAGACATGATTGGCTTTTGTCGCAATATCAATGTACTTCTTAGTACAATCAATTTAGCTCTGTTCCCAAGGCAGATTGTGGAAGCGCCAACCATCTTTAAAACCACGGTGGTGGTTCTCATCCAACTCACCCTCAAAACCTTCACCAACATGATGTACGTGTTTGAAACCGGCATCGATCAACATCTTGCCCGCCTCTAAGGTGCGTTTTCCACTACGACAGATGAGAATCAGTGGTGCTGATGCCTCCTCCTGTGTGGCGCTACCCCCCAGCGTCAGCTTTCTAATCTCAGTGATAAAATCAGGATTAACAGTCCAGTCTGGCTCATCAATCCACGGTACTAACAGCGCCCCTTTAGCATGACCGACAAACAGGAACTCCATTGTTGACCGAATATCGATCAGAACCGCTCCCGGTTTCTCCTGCAAAATATCCCAGGCCTTTTGCGGTGTCACATCGATAAGTCTCTCTTCAGTCATCATTAACCCCTGTATGTAAACGATCCATTTTAAATCCTTACTGCGGCAAAAACCAGTTCTGAAAGATATGTGTGTGAGAAGGGATAATTCATCATCTCCACTGATGACAGGCCATGCCTCTAAAATTTATGCTACTCGAAATAGCTTGATACTATCGATGTGGCTACAACTGAGCAGCAGTCAGATCTGCTGTAGGTTAATGATGATTATATTATAAAAAACATTAAGAATATGCTTCATATTACTGAAATAATAGAGATTAGTATAATTACAAGTTGATATTATGATGCTCTTTTAGAGGTGATCTTCAGAGAGCAGCGTTACCCAAAAAGAGTTTGGGGGCAGGGTGTTGCTGGTTGGCTTTATAGTAAAAGCAGATGGCCAGATAACCCTTATTGATCTCATCGAAGGCTCAGGTTATAACCATCTAGATCGAGCCGCCCTAAAAGTGATTGGAAAGGTGGGCAGGTTTGAGCCGATTCCTCAGTTATTGGGTAAAAATCAGTGGGTATTTCAAGTGCCTCTTCAAGATAGCCTGAATTGAGATAGGACTTTTTTTGTTTAGTAGGAATAAAATGACTCAATCGACACACTTTGAACAACTACTTACCTTAGCCGGCCAAGAGCCTCAGCCTCAGCGTTTGCTATTTGTCTTTTTAAAAGCGGTTCTGCCTGATGAGTCGAGTGCTGACAAGTTGGAGAGTTATAAATCTGCTCAGGGTGGCCAACTGAAACCGATAATGACTGTTGACAAAGAGCTGAGTGAGTTAACTACATTTGATGCGTTGGTCGAGGAGTCGAAAGGAACAGGTAAAGAGTGGCAAATCGTGTTGATCGCCGCTTTGGCAGGCAGTAATGGTGTTGCCCCAACCTCTAAAGAGGCGGAAGAGGGGATTGAAACCATCTTGAAAGTGGTACAAGGTGGCGGAAATCTCTCCCCGTTTATGGCGTTAGATCGTGATGGCGATCCAATCAACTTCAACTAAAGAGGCGCGCCAAACCCCTCCCTTGTAACATATTGCTGTAGAGAAGGGAGGGTGTTCTAAACAGCGGCAAACATACTCAACTGATAACCGATCAGTACGATGTAGATGAAGAGCGAACTGTAGAGGATGTGGCGGGCGCTTATCAGATTGAAAAAGATACGCTTTTGGTAATATGGCACAAGAATGATCACGGCTAGACTGGTGAGTGCAAATTTGCTCACCACAAATATTGATGAACTCTGTTGCAATACGACATCCATTAAAGGGTTTAGCTCAACGGCTCCCCGCTGAAGCAGTAGCAGCGTATTGTGTGCGTCAACGGCACATAAGAGCAGAATAGAGATGGTGATGACAATCAGATATTTAGGGTAGATATCGGTCGCTTGAGCCACCGCTAGGTTATCTCCCCCTCTGCGGTCTGTTTGACGTCGCCCCAATAGACGGTGGTAAGAGAATGGTGATGCAGTATGTTTTCTCCGCTCTCTTTTGCTACGGCGCTCCTCTGTTATTGCTACCTCATTCGCATTCATCTTGAGCCAACTCCATCACATGAGTGAAGTTTGAATATGGCTTGGATTTCTCTTGTAGGTCAACTAAATCAATATAATTGCGGAAGTTAGTTCGTAACTATCATCCCTAACTCCTGGATAGAGATACATCTATCTTTTTGAAAATTAGGTTCGTTTTACCACCAGCAACCGCTCTCCATCTTGACTGATGCCGGTTATCTGGATATCCAGCAATCTATTCTTCAAGGCTGTATCGGCTGGTGCAGCTAGTTCAGCACGTAAGAAATTGGCGGTGTAACCCTGCCAGAGAGAGTCGCCATTTTCATCGCAATGGCTCTCTACCAATAATGTGCTCTGCTGGCCGATAGCCTGCTGTAGTGCCTGCTGTTTTAACCGTTCCCCCAGTTCATGCAGCGCTTGGCTGCGTGCTCGTTTGATCTCTCGGCTAACGGGGTTAGCTAGTGTCGCTGCTACTGTGCCATCTCGCGGTGAGTAGGCGAAGATGTGGATATGGCTAAAGCCAATCGCCTCGACTACTTGTAGCGTCTGCTGCCACTCTTCATCGCTCTCACCAGGAAAACCGACGATGATATCGGTCGTGATAGACAACTCAGGTACCACACGGCGTAGATCATCAATCAACTGTCGGTACTCCGCCACCTTGCAACGACGTGCCATACGTTGCAGCACACTATCAGCGCCGCTCTGTAGTGGCAGATGCAGATGTGGCATAAAACGTGGGTTTGAGAACAGCTCAGGAAAATCATCGGGCAGATCCCACGGCTCTAATGAGCCGATTCGGACTCTGGGGATGCAGGTCTCAGCTAATACTGTGCGGATTAACTCAGAGAGATCACTCTCGATATCGCTGCCATACCCCCCCAGATGAACACCCGCCAACACCACCTCATTAACCCCCTCAGCATGTCGCTGATTGACCTCCTCAACGATGCTGGTTATTGGGCGGCTGTGCTCATCACCCCGTGCTTTGGTGACAATACAGAAGGTACATTGATAGCGGCAGCCATCCTGCACCTTAATAAAGGCACGCTGCCGATTGCGTGGTAACAGCGACAGATCACCGGGTTCAGTAGCGATCTCAGGCATTACGTTGAGATCCAACTCGCGGCTGACAATCTCAACCAACTGCTCTTTATCTTGATTACTCACCACCAGATCGACGCCAACTGCCTTGAAACTCTCGGCAGGGTTGAGTGAGGCGTAACAACCACTGATGACCAACTTAGCATTGGGGTTTTTTCGATGTGCCTGACGAATTAACTTACGTGATTTACGTACTGCCTCTTCAGTAACGGCACAAGTGTTCACCACCACCAAATCAGCTTGTGAAGTATCGTGCACAAGTTGATGCCCCTGCTGATGAAACTTGCGAGACCAGCTCTCCATCTCAGCCTCATTGAGACGACAGCCAAGGCTCTTTAGGTGAACAAACATTTGCTTAGGGAACCCCTGGGTAAGTCATGATCATTTTAGGCTGAATATTTTACCCACCAAAAATTGCCCGCTGACAAATACCATAACCCCTCTGTGCCAGGATAATTGTCGCCTCAATTGAAATATAGTAGCTCAGACTTGGTCTGACAGTTTCCCATTTGTGGTGTTTTTTAGGGTGTCTTTAGATTAGGTTTGAGTTACTACATTTGAAAAATACCGTTATGCGCTTTTTCTACTTAAATGAGGGTGATGTTCAATGCCCAATAAACCATCTATTGATATATCTTCATCAATCAAAGGCCAGTAAATACCATAACCAGACGGTGAAATATCAAACTCTTTCAGTTCTTCTTCTTTTGCATTTTCCAATAAATCAGACACGCTTTTTAAACTTCTTTCGATACAGGTGCCATCAATTACTAGGCTTAGAGTTCCATTTTCTATTCTTACGTCTTCTATTTGGTGATGCTTCTTCATAACTATCGCCTCCTTTGGAATTTTTGCCATTGTTCTGCTATATAATCAAAATGCTCAAATATTATTCGCCTGGCTTCCTTTTATCTCTTGGGGACATGTCATATGAATATGCTTCTTGAATATCAAAATTATTCATATCAATCCAATACTTATATTCCGCATCACCTTTCCTGCAATGCACATGGATAGGCTCATTCCCTTCATTTGCGTAGAAGAAGAGTCGCCAGCCTAATAACACAAGTATAGTTGGCATTTAAAACCTCTCTATTCCTATTTATTAAATAATTTCATCACTGTTTACTGTCAGTTCAGCTTTATAGATGCCTCTTTTCTTCCAACCTCTGAGGTAGCCTGCCCGCAAGTTGCCATTTACGCTAGAGGAAGTACTAAATTGTAAAGCTCTCCACTCTTTAATTTCTGTTGTGCCATTGGTGTAATAGAGTTTTATATATGCCTTTCTACATTTAAGCAATTCTTGCTTGAAATCTTCTTCAGAGCCGATGAAATATATAATTTCTAGATTTTCAGCAGGCTCTATTTCCTGGTTACTGATAGAGCTATTTTTATTTAGTGAATTGAGATTAGCACCATCAAAGGCGTCAAGAATTTTTTCAATTACATTGGAAGGTGTATCAAATCCTGAGGCATACGCCTGAAGCCTGTTGTACAGCTCTTCAGATATCCGAATTACTTGACTCATAATAACTTACTCCATGTAGCTTATAGAGTAAGTGTAACATTGTTACCATTTTTATCGATATTGTTTTTGCTCTCTGATCTTCAGTCGTTTTACAAGTGGGTTTTTAATGAGATGACTTACCTCAAAGTAGTATAAATTGGGTATAGTCGCCTCTTACCTATTTATAGAGATGTGGCTCCTTAAGTGTTGGCCTATAAATAATAGATAATTTGATCGGGAAGATTCTATGGAAAAGTGGCAAATTGCAGGATTGGTTGTCACGCTGCTCATCTTTTTGTTGGGTGGAGTGATCATCTGGTTAATGATTGAGTTGCGCACGCGATTGGAGGATCAACTAAAAAACCAAGAGTCGCAACGGCTCAATCTTGAGGAGCTACTGCGTGAGCAAGAGCGTGAGCATAACCGCGAGCTGACGACAACCCGTGAGGCATTGGCGGAGAAGCTGGCCAATAATAATCAACAGCAGTTAAAAGCGACTAATGATCTACAGCAGAACATGCTGGCCCGTTTCCCCAACCTCTACCAAGCGTTGGAGCGTCGACTGGGCGAGATGCAGATGGCGCTTACCGAAACGCTGAGCAAAGGGCAGATTAGCCAACAGGAGAAGTTGGTGGAGATGAAAGAGAGACTGCAAGCGACCTTGACCAAACAGCGTGAAAATTTTGATCTGCACCAGATTGAGGCGATGAAAACCCAGCAAGAGATTGTACAGTCGGGCATGACTGATGTGCGTAAACAGATCAATGAGATGCTAACGCAGAACACCAAAGACTTGAGTAAACGGGTTGAGGCGTTGACAGACTCGACCGATAAGCGCCTAAAAGAGATCAGTGGACAGGTTGATAAGCGCCTCAATGAAGGTTTTGAGAAGACCACAGAGACCTTCAATCAGGTCCTACAGCACCTAACCCGAATAGATGAGGCGCAGAAAAAGATCACAGAGCTATCAAGCAATGTTGTGAGTCTGCAAGAGGTGTTGGCTGATAAACGCTCACGCGGTGCTTTTGGAGAGGTGCAGCTCAATGCACTGATCCGCAATGTAATGCCCGACTCCGGTTTCTCTCTACAGCATACGCTAAGCAATGATATGCGAGTTGATTGCATGCTTTTCCTGCCAGAACCCACGGGGAATATTGCCGTTGATGCCAAATTCCCACTTGAGAGCTTTCGCTCAATGAGCGATGACACACAGACGGATGCTAAGCGCAAACGCGCAGCCACTCAGTTTGGTAAGGATATCCGCAAACATATCGATGATATCGCCAAAAAATATATCATCCCTGGTGAGACCTCCGATGGTGCCGTAATGTTTATCCCTGCTGAGGCCGTTTTTGCAGAGATTCACGCTCATTTCCCAGAGTTGGTTGAAGAGGCCTTTCGCCGGCGGGTCTGGATGGTCTCACCCACCACGATGATGGCTATTTTGACGACCGCCCGAGCCGTACTAAAAGATGCTGCAACACGTGAGCAAGTGCATGTTATCCAGCACCATTTGGGCGAGTTATCTAAAGATTTTGGCCGTTTCCAAAAGCGGATGGACAATCTAGCAAACCATATCAAGCAGGCACATGATGATGTGGGGCAGGTCAACATCTCTGCACGTAAGATATCGGGCCGTTTTGAGCGGATTGAGAAGGTGGAGTTGGAGCAGAATGGTGAGACCAATTTACCCATTTTCAGTGAGAGTGAAGCACAGCCTACCGATGGTTAGGGCCGCTTTATCATGTTATCGTAAGCGCCGTTTTTGGGCGGCTCAAACGGCTGTTTAAGATAGAAATTCATATTAAGTAGAGGGTCGAACAAAATGAGCGGCATGTGTCACTGTGGATCAGAAAAACCTTTTGAAGAGTGCTGTGGGCCAATCTTAGCCGGTGAAGCCAAAGCGATAACCGCAGAGGCGTTAATGCGCTCACGTTACAGCGCCTATGCTGTCGGCCAGATCGACTACCTTGGTAACACCCTGCACCCCGATAACCGTCATGATCATGATGTTGATGCAACGCGCAGTTGGGCGATAAATTCAGAGTGGCTTAGCCTCGAAATTGGTGCCACCGAGGGCGGCAGCAAAGATGATGACAAAGGTATGGTTGAGTTTACCGCTACCTTTAAAGAGAAAGGTGTGCAGCGCAAACACCATGAAAATAGCCGTTTTGAGAAAATTGAAGGCCTTTGGTACTACGTCGATGGCGAACTCGTTGCTCCTGCAACACAAGTGCGTGACACACCAAAAGTAGGACGCAATGAGCCTTGCCCTTGCGGTAGTGGTAAGAAATTCAAAAAGTGTTGCGGTTAGTCTGTTAACTCATTGTGGTTGATTCCGTGAAACTCCTGGCGATGGAAACCAGTGCAGAGGGGTGTTCAGCAGCACTCTATCTGGAGGGCGCTATCTACCAGCGCTTTGAGGTGAAACCGCGTGGCCATAGTGAGCTGATCCTACAGCAGATGGATGATCTGCTACAGGAGCATGGGGTGGCACTGAAAGATCTTGATGCCATCGCCTATGGCCGTGGTCCTGGCTCCTTTACCGGTGTACGCATCGCTGCCGCTGTTACACAAGGCACCGCTTACGGAGCTGATCTACCCGTAGTGCCAGTCTCCACACTCGCTGCATTGGCACAACAGGCGTTCAGAACAACAGGCCATCGCCATCTGCTCACCGCTTTTGATGCCCGTATGAAAGAGGTCTACTGGGCCGCTTATCAGATCGACCAGAGCGATCTGCCTATCGTGGTGATTGAAGAGCAGGTGATTGCGCCTGAAGCGGTGCCATTGCCAATAGGTGATAAGTGGTATGGCGTTGGTAGTGGTTGGGCCGCCTATGCTACTCAATTGAGACCCATGACGACCAATCTTGTAATAGATATAGAGAGTAGACTGTTCTGCCAAGCCTATGATATTGCACTGCTGGGTGCAGCTGAGTTTCAGCGGGGTAACAGCGTGCCAGCTGAGCAGGCATTGCCAATCTACCTGCGTGATCGTGTTGCACAGACGATTATTGAACGGCAGGCCAGCGCCAAAAAAGCATGAATAGAGACTGCCTGTTTGATGTCGCTCACGCCTGTTTGGTTGCTGAAGATGTCGAACAGAAACTGCAGCTTACCGAAGCGGCAAGTGTCGCCTGGAAAAGTGGCAAACTCAGCCTCTCCCCCATTGCGAGTGTCAGCCCAGTTGAACAGGCGGGTCACCCTAGCAAACCCATCCTAGTCGATCCACAACAATTAGAGCGGCGTGGACTCGGTAGTGATCGGGGTAGGGCGGTGATGATTCATGCCATCACCCATATCGAATTTAACGCTATCAATCTCGCCTGGGATGCCGTTCATCGTTTTAAACAGATGCCTGAAGATTACTACAGTGATTGGGTTCAAGTGGCACTGGATGAGGCCTACCACTTCCGTCTGCTGCAAAAACGGCTACAGTCGTATGGCCATGAATATGGTGATTTCCCAGCCCACAACGGCCTGTGGGATTTGGCTTGTCGTACTGCACATGACCCACTGGTACGCATGGCACTGATCCCACGAATGATGGAGGCGCATGGTCTTGATGTAACCCCGAATATTATCAGGCGCTTTGAAGGGGTGGGGGATCATGAGACAGTCGAAGCACTGCAAGTGATTATGCGTGAAGAGATTAGTCATGTGAAGGCTGGCAACCGTTGGTTTCAATACCTCTGTCAGCAACGAGTGCTGGAACCAGAGTCCACCTATTTTGGTCTGTTGGATCAGTTCAACACCACAGTGCTAAAAAAAATATTAAATCGTGATGCGCGTCTACAGGCCGGTTTTTCCCACGCAGAGATTGAGCGTCTAAGCCGCTAACCCAAGTAACAGGTATGCAATTATTGCCACCTGTGGCTGTATTAAAACTGCATTTTCACCTCTTTCTAAAAAACCGTTAATCTTCAAATGTTGTTTTATCCATTTCCTATGTAACTTAGTCACATACAAGAGATGTTTATAAGCCTATAGTTATCTTATTAAGACTGTTCCACCCAAAGCGCCAGCAAGCATTAGGTAAATGTAATGAATAGAGCACGTTTAAAGAAATTATTAATTTTTCCAGCGCTTTTAATCGGTATTGTTATTGCTGTAGCACTGGTTAAAAATAGTTCTAAACCCGTGCGGGTGGCAGTGGCTGAAAAGGCGACAGCTGTACGTATGATCAGCGTGCCAGAGGCCACCGTTGCCCCACGTATGATGGCAACGGGCAATGTTGAGCCTAGCCGAGTTTGGAGCAGCATGGCACAGGTAAGTGGCAAAGTTATTTCACTGTACCCACGCCTCAAACAGGGTGCATTGATCAAGCAGGGTGAAGTGCTGCTAAAAATTGATCCACGTGATTATGAGCTGGCTATTATCCAGGCAGAGACGGGGCTGGAGTCCATCAGAGTGCAGCTTGCCCAGATTGATGTGTTGGAGGCCAATGCTGAAGCCCTGTTAGTGATTGAAAAAGAGGCCCTGAGATTGGCCAAGAGCGAGCTTAAACGCAAAGAGATGATGCGAAAACAGCGCTCTATCTCCCAATCTGAGCTGGGCAAAGAGCAGCGCAGCCTGCTAACTCAGCAGAAGAGTGTTCAGTCTCTCATCAATAGCATCAAACTCTATCCAGTCGATCGCAGACGCCTAGCTGCTGAGTTACGGAAACAGCAGGCACAATTAGCGGATGCCAAGCTTAACCTAGAGCGTACAACTATCCTGATGCCCTTTAATGGGCGTATTGCTGAAGTCAAAGTTGAGCTGCAGCAGTTTGTCGGTTTGGGTTCATTGATGATCGTAGCTGACGGTATCGATAGGGCTGAAATTGCTGTTCAGGTGCCGATGGAGCGGCTGGGTGAGCTGATTATCTCTAACACGGTGATTGACCCTATCGCAGCAGAAGATATTGAGCTGGGTAAGCTGCTGGGGCTATCGGCCCGTGTCCTATTGCAACAAAATGAACACCTGGTTGAGTGGCCGGCAAGGGTGGCCCGTCTCAGTGATGCGCTGGACCCCCGTACCCGAACAGTTGGGGTGATTGTTGAAGTTGATAAACCTTATGCGCGAGTGCAGCCAGGACAGCGTCCCCCGTTAGTAAAAGGGTTGTTTGTTGATATTGAACTCAGTGGACAACTGCAAAAAAACCGTATTGTCATCCCACTAAGCGCCCTACATGGTCACCAGGTCTATCTGGTCAACTCGGCGCAGCGATTAGAACGACGCACCATCACCGTCAGCTCCAAAGGGGTCGATTATGCCATCATCAGTGATGGCTTGAAGGCGGGTGAGGTGGTAATCACCTCTGATCTCAACGCCCCGATCGAAGGGATGTTGCTGAGGCCAGTTGAGGATAAGGTTACACTAAAACAACTTCTCAGCTCTATTCAAGGGTAGGCCGCTATGATTCGCTATTTTGCAGGCCACCCCACAGCGGCTAATTTGCTACTGCTGCTATTAGTGGTACTGGGGTTTTCAGCACTACCAACCTTGGAACGAGAGACCTTCCCAGAGTTTGCCCCACAAGAGGTGCAGGTAAGTGTGCCCTATCCTGGGGCGACACCTGAGGATGTCGAGCAGGCGATTTGTAAGCGCATTGAAGATGCTATTGATGCGGTCAATGAGGTTGATGAGATCCGCTGTCAAGCATTGGAGAATAGCGGCAGTGCGGTGATCACTATGAGTGAGGGGGGGGATTTTGGCCAGTTTATGGATGATGTCAAAAGCGCTGTTGAGGCGATTGATAGCTTCCCCGAACAGGTTGAATTGCCAAAGATTGAGCAACTGGGTCGTACCGATCAGGTTGTTACTGTTGCCATTACTGGGCCTGAGTCCGCCTCTGTATTAAAGGCCTATGCTGATGAGATAAAAGATCGGCTTCAGCTATTACCACTGGTTTCACAGGTAACGCTTAGTGGTTTCTCTGATCACCAGCTGCAAATCAAAGTCTCTGCAGAGATGTTGCAACGCCACGGGCTTAGCATTAATGATCTGGCGGCGGTGATCTCACGCCAGAACATTGACCTACCGGCGGGTTCAGTTGAGACCTATCAACACAACTATCTAATCCGTTTTATGGATCAGCGCAGTACCATACAAACACTCAACGAATTGGTGGTTATCGGCTCAGGCAGTGGCAGTGAGGTTCGTTTGGGTGATATCGCCACCATTCAGGATAGCTTTGAGCTGGAGGAGGAGAAGGTTCTCTTTAATGGCCAACGAGCGGCGCTTCTTCAAGTCAATAAAGCTAAGACTGAGGATACCCTGCGTGTCTTTGATTCGGTCAAAGCCTTCATCGACCGTGAGCAACAGCTGGCCCCCCCCAATATCCACTTCACACTCAGTAATGACCAGTCGAGTGTTGTACGTGATCGGTTACAGATCCTGAGTACCAACGGTCTACAGGGGTTGGTTCTGGTCTTCTTGGTGATGTGGCTCTTTTTTCAAATCCGCTTCGCCTTCTGGGTGGCGATGGGGCTGCCCATCTCATTTCTGGGTGGCCTCTTTATCATGTCGCTGGTGGGGCAGTCGATCAATATGATCAGCATGGTGGCACTGCTCATCACCCTGGGGCTGCTAATGGATGATGCCATCGTCATCGCTGAAAATATCGCCACCCATCTACGCAAAGGGAAGTCGGCCTTTCGGGCCGCAGTAGATGGTACTAAACAGGTGATGCCAGGGGTGCTCTCCTCTTTCCTCACTTCGGTAGCAGTCTTTACACCGCTCGCTTTTCTCAGTGGTCACATGGGTAAAGTGTTAGAGGTGATTCCGGTTGTTTTAATTGCAGTTTTGGCCGTGAGTTTGGTGGAGGCGTTCCTTATTTTGCCCCACCATTTGGAGCATTCACTCAAACATCATGAAAGGGATAAACAACCTGCTTTCCGAATAAAGTTTGATAATTTTATTGAATGGCTGCGGCACGATGTGTTGGGTCGAGCTATTGATGCCGTTATTCATTGGCGCTACCTCTTTTTAGGTGCTGTTTTTGCCCTCTTTATCGTCTCTATAAGCATGTTGGCAGGGGGGCACCTGAAGCGGGTTGCTTTCCCCGATATTGATGGCGACTCCTTTGAGGCAAGGCTACTACTGCCCCAGGGTACACCGCTGCACCGCACTGAAGCCGTTGTTGCTGAAATCACTGATGCTCTAAAACGGGTCGATGAGTATTACACGCCACTTCAACCTGATGGGCACTCCCTCATTGAGGATGTCACCATCCGTTACAACCAAAATCTGGATGCGGGCGAGAAGGGCACCCATGTAGCCACCATTAGTGTTGATATTCTCGGCAGTGATAGCCGCATTGGGCGGGTAGATGACTACCTCCAACGCTGGCGTGAGGAGGTGGGTAATATCCCCGATGTCATCAGCCTTAACTTCAAAGAGCCGCAGGCGGGGCCAGCCGGTATCGCCATTGAGATTCGTCTCAAAGGGCATGATCTTGAACAGCTAAAAGCAGCCTCTCTCGAACTACAGGGGTGGTTGGAGCAGTACCAGGGTGTTATCAATATGTCAGATGACCTGCGCCCCGGCAAACCAGAGATTCGCCTGCATCTAAAGGATGGCACTCTTGCTTTTGGGCTAGATGCCGCCACCATTGCCAACCAGCTACGTGCCGCCTTCTACGGTATTACTGCTGATGAGATTGAGACTGAAACGGAGTCGTATGAAATTGATGTCGCCCTGACTAATCTAAGCCATAACACGCTGGATGATCTGCTACGTTTCCGTATTATCACGGCCAACGGTGACCAGGTGCCACTCAGTACAGTGGCTGATATTGAGATGGGCCAGGGTTATGCTCGTATCCAGCGAATTCAAGGGACCAGAACTGTCACCATTACGGCAGATATGGATACAGAGCTAGGTAATGCCAACCAGATTTTGGCATCCACCACTCAAGAGTTTCTGCCTGAGTTGCAACAGCGTTATCCTGATGTCAGTTTTGTTTTGGAGGGGCAGGCGGCTGAATCCAGCAAAACCAGTGGATCGATGGTACGAGGCTTTCTGATTGGCCTTGTTGGTATCTTCATCTTATTGAGCTTCCAGTTCCGCAGCTACATTGAGCCTGCTGCGGTGATGGTCACCATCCCTTTAGCGATGATTGGTGTTATCTGGGGGCATCTCTTAATGGGGTTAGATATCTCAATGCCAAGCATCATGGGTGCTGTCTCACTTGCGGGCATCGTGGTTAACGATTCGATCCTCTTGGTCGAATTCCTGAAACTGCGTGCGCGTGAAGGCATCCCCATACCTGAAGCAGCTAAAATTGCTAGCCGAGAGCGGTTCCGTGCCGTCCTATTGACCTCACTTACCACGGTAGCTGGATTAACCCCCCTTCTGATGGAGACTAGCCTACAGGCACAAATTTTGATTCCATTAGCGACCAGTATTGTTTTTGGATTGCTGGTAGCGACACTGTTGGTACTTTTTGTTGTACCGGTGCTCTTCAGTATCTTCAGTGATTTTGGCTGGGTTACTGTTGAAAAAGAGCAACACCTGGATGAGGCTGATTCATAAATAGACTAATGAGGTTATTGATTGTGATGCCCGACTATCACTGTAGCCACAGCATACCCTTATTTTATGGGAGATCACTCTGTTGAAATCTGTAACCATTATTGGTTCTGGCTTTGCAGCCCTAACAACTGTCCGCCAATTGCATGCCTCTGCCCCTGATATAGCCATTACTCTCATTGCACCCAGACCAGAGTTTACCTACCTTCCTGGAACTATCTGGATTCCATCGGGAATACGTCAGCCTGAAGATCTGCAAATCCCATTGGAGAATTTCTTCAAACGTATGCGGGTTAACTACCACCAAGGCTCCGTCACGGGACTAAAAAATGGTGGCCGTACCGTGTTAACGGATCATGGTGAGGTCCATAATGATGGATTGGTGATCTGCTCGGGTGGCCGCTTCATTAAAAAACTCCCTGGAATTGAACATACCATCACCCCCTGTGAAGGCATACCGGCAGCAATAAAGATCCGTGACCGCCTGAAAGTGATGCAGGGCGGTACGATTGCCATCGGTTTCTCTGGCAATCCAAAAGAGCCATCGGCCATGCGCGGCGGCCCTATGTTTGAGTTCCTGTTTGGTATTGATCGTCAGTTACGCAAAGAGGGGCGACGAGACGATTTTAAACTTATCTTCTTCACCCCCGCGCAAGAGCCAGGAAAGCGGCTTGGCCCCAAAGCGGTTAAGGGGTTGCTGGCTGAGATGGAAAAGCGTGACATCAAAACACACCTGGGCCATAAAATTAAGCAATTTGGTGAGAGTAAAGTGGTCACTGAAGGGGGTGAATTTGAGGCTGATATGATCCTCTTCATGCCCGGCATGACCGGCAATCTATGGTTTGATAATAGTGAGCTGCCTCGTTCGGCGGGTGGGCTTATTGAAGCAGATCAACATTGTCGAGTAGCCAGCATGGAACGCGTCTATGTGGCGGGTGACTCAGGCAGCTTTCCAGGCCCCGCTTGGATGCCAAAACAGGCCCATATGGCAGATCTTCAAGCAGAAGCGGCTACGGCCAATCTGCTCTCTGAATTTAAAGGTGATCCCCCTTTAAAACGCTTCAAAACAGAGCTGATCTGTATTATTGATAGCCAAACCGGTGGCATGTTGGTGGCACGAACAGAGAAATTTAGCTTGGTTTTACCCGAGATGCGTCTCTTCCACTGGCTGAAACGCCTCTACGAATGGCGCTATCTTCGGCCCTATCGTTAAACCTCAGCGAACCTTAGTCTGCCCAAGCAGAATGCCGATAGAGCATGGTGATGAGCAGCTGAAACAGTGCTACTGGGGCAAGGTAGAAAAGCGTACTACCGAGATAAGCGGGGTAGTAGTTGGCAAAACGGGCAGCAAATTCAGCAATGTTTGGCTCAAAATAGCCTGAAAAGAGATAAAAACCGCCACTGGAAAAGATCTGACAGGCCAATGTGCCTAGAAAAATGGCCATAGAGAGCGGCAGTAGAGTTGAGATTTGCGGCCTATAATGCCCAGCATACCAACGACCCGCCAACCAGAGAGAGCCATAGGCAGGAAGAAGCATGCCGTAGGCGGCAGTCATACAAAAGTCACTGACGCCCCCCCAAGTTGTGGCAATAATATCGGTTAGGGCCGCTTCACCCAGCAGAGCAGCCAATACCCAAGCAGGTCGCAGGTAGAGACCGGCTAAAAAGAATATGGCCCAGGACGCATCGGGCAGGTGGTGCAGCGTTGTAAAGTGATGGCTACGGGTGGTGGCCATGAGGAAGGCCAATGCAAAACCAATAGAGATCTGCTGGCGGCTGGTTAGTGTTGTCATCATTGGGCCTCCCTCTATCAGAGGTATTTATGGTTGGTAATGTAGTGTAATAAACAGACTGCGCCCCGGCTGATTGTAGTAGCTGGCGGTCTCATAATCTTCATCAAACAGGTTCTCAATGCGGCTCTGTAGCCGCCAATCTTTGGCAAACAGATAGTCCGCTCTCAGATCTAAGGTGGTGTAGGCATCAAGCTCTCGGGTATTGGCTAAATCATCATACCGTTGACCCTCTGCGATAAAAGATGCCCCCAGGTTAAATGGGCCAAAGCCACGGCTTAGGTCCAGGTGCAGCGACTGCTCTGATCGCCGTGGCAACAGATTATTGCGGTTACTACCAGAGGCACGGTTTTTAGGTTCGAGCAGGGTAATATTGGTATTGACGGCCCAGCCAAACAGTTGAAGATTCAGCACCCCCTCCAGGCCACGAATATGGGCTGAGGAGATATTGGCTGGCTTGAACAGTGAGGCGTCATAAGCGATCAAATCATCAATCTCTGTTTGGTAGGCATTGATCGACCACTGCCCCCACTCACCACTACTTCGTAACCCCACTTCAATACTTGTTGATTGCTCAGGATTCAGCTCTGAATTCCCATAACCTGGATAGTAAAGCTCGTTAAATGTGGGTGCTTTGAAAGCGGTGCCGTAGGCGGCGGTCACCCTTAGCCCCATGCCCATTTCATATCCCCAAGCGAGACTGCCAGTGGTGTAGTGATCAAACTGCTCATTATCATCACGGCGCAAGCTGACCTGAAGATTATGAAGGCCAAAGAGCGCTTGGTATTGGCCAAATACCCCCCAGTTATCACGTGAGTCAACGGGGTATGCGGTGCTGCTCTCTATCTGATCTTGCTGGTAGTCCACACCTAGGGTCAGTAGGTGTCCCTCTGCAAAGAGAAAGTCATTTTGCATTGAGGCGGTATCACGCACGGTATTAAAGCGGCTTTTGAAGAGGTCATCTTTCAAATTGTCTGACTCATTTTGGCTGCGGCCAATACGCAGTGCCAGATCCCAGAACGGCATGGGGGATAGCCGGAAAGAGCTGCCGATCACCTGCTGGACAGTTTCATTTTCATTAGTATAACCCCCGTCATACTCACTACTCCCTTCGGATCGCAACCAGTGAGCATCGACCTCAACACCCTTTTTGAAACGGTAGCCAAGACGCAGGTTGCCAGAAATATTTTGGTAGCCATCTTCATCCGGCTCCAGGGTACGACAACCCGCCACACCAGGCTGACCGCTGCAGGCATTGAAACCCTCGGTAGTTGTGTGGCTGATACCAACATTGAACCAGCCCCGTTCACCGCCGCCCGTGAGTGCGGCATAACCTCTGTATGTACCATAACTACCCACACCCAGGCTGAGTAGTGGCCTAAGCTGGCCACCCCCTTTGCGGGTAAAGATCTGGATCACTCCACCGATCGCTTCAGAGCCATATAAGCTAGAACGTGGCCCACGCACAATCTCAATGCGCTCAATTTGATCAAGCGGGATATCCTGAAAAGGGGTGCTTCCAGAGGTTGCCGAACCCACTTTTACGCCATCAATTAACACCAACAGATGATCTGACTCGGTGCCACGCATAAAGATAGAGGTGGCTTTGCCAGGCCCACCATTATTGGAGATGGATAACCCCTGCACCTTGCGTAGTAAATCGGCTACAGAGTGCGCCTGCTGGTTTTCAATATCTTTACGATCAATTACGGTCACTGATGCGAGAGTCTGTTCTACCGTTTGGACTGTTCTTGAGGCGGTAATGACAATCACCGGCAGTTTATCTGGCTCTGCTGAAACAGATAGGGGAGATGAGCTGAACAGCAGAAGGGCTGCAGCCTGAATAGCATGTTTGTTCACAATAGTTCTCCATGCACACGCACCCGGTGCACCTTGAGTTAGCTTTAAAAAGCTTGCGGAGAAGATGTGTCAAAACGAGCGAAGGGGGGCCGACGCAGATCGTTCGCATCGCTCCCCGCAATACTTTCATGATCACTCTCAGGCCGGTCTCCGGACTCACGAGTGGGAAGGGTATCCCAGGTTCTGCGCCTTCCCATGCTAGGCACAGTGGCATTGAACAGAACCATTACTCGCTTACCGTTGCGGGGGCAGTGCCGGATTTGCTCTTCTGCATATAAAGAGAGCGCACCGGCTTCCCGTTTAATCCATCGGGTGGGTACCGTCAGGACACCTGGAAGCTGTTTTTAGACTAACAGTTTACAATTAAACATGTAAAGAGAGATTGGCTGCTCAAAATCAAAGACTCCCCTCAATCTCCCTCTATAATACGCCTATGAATGAGATAACAGAAAACCCTAAACGGGCCGGAGTGTTGGCCGCTCTAAAATTGGTATTAGACCCAGAACTGGGCATTAGCATTATCGACCTTGGCCTTATCTATCGGGTCGAGGTGATCGGCCAACAGGCGATGATTGAGATGACCATGACTTCACCTGGTTGTCCTCTCTCTGTCAGTATTGTTGATGAGGTGCGTCTGATGGTTCTAAAAGAGAATATCAACCTCTCAGGTGTGCAAGTTGAGGTAGTCTGGGATCCACCGTGGAGTCCAGAGCTAATGTCAGATGAAGCAAAAAAAATATTACAGGGGTGAGAGAGAATGGATTTGAAACCTAACTATCGTCTTCCTTTGATGGCGATGGGCATGCTCTCCTTGATTACCGCACTGTGGGGTGGCATCCAGCGCCTTGGTTGGGAGCTGCCGACACTGACCATTACCCTGCCGGCCCACCACGGCCCACTAATGGTGGGAGCTTTTCTCGGTACCGTTATTGGCCTTGAACGAGCCGTTGCACTTGCTCGTCTATGGGGCTACCTCGGGCCGCTAATGACCGGTGTAGGCGGCATTTTGATGATCACTGGAGCTGCTCCACTCATTGTTGCTCAGGCTTTAATCTCTGCGGGCAGTTTCATGCTTATATTGGTTTTTGTTGCCTTCACGCAGCGGCAATTCCACTGGTTTTTGGTGATCATGGGATTGGGAGCGCTCTCTTGGTTTGTCGGTAACCTGCTCTGGTTGCAAGGCAGTGCAGTCTATCAAATTGTCTGGTGGTGGATGGGGTATCTACTGCTGACTATCGCCGGTGAAAGGATGGAACTTGGACGTATGCTGTTTCTGTCACAGACCAAACAGATGCTCATGCTTATCTCAGTTGCCATCTCTATTGTCGGCATGATGCTCACCTCATGGGATGCCGATTCAGGCGCACGCCTACTGGGCTTGGGTATGATCACCAGTGCCCTCTGGTTAGGTCATTTTGATGTTGCACGACGCACTGTAAAACAGAAAGGTCTGCCACGGTTTATCGCCATCAATCTCTTAGCGGGTTACTTCTGGCTGGCGGTTTCAGGGCTCTTGCTGATCACTTATGGTGCTGATTTTAGTGGCCTGCGTTACGACGCTGTCCTACACGCCTTCTTTCTTGGTTTTGTCTTCTCGATGATTTTTGGTCATGCACCGGTCATTTTCCCAGCTGTATTGGGTCGTGGCATGCTCTATCGACCTCTCTTCTATATCCATGTTGTATTGCTCCATTTTGTATTATTGTTGCGAGTTGGTGGTGGTCTAACTGAGGAGATATGGTTGCGAGATATTGGTGGCCTACTGAGTGCGATAACATTAGTTATTTTTGTTATAAACACTGTATTAGCTGTTCTTGCCCATGCACGAGCGACAAAATGATACCCTGCTGCTCTATATGTAAGACTAAACCTGAACGGGCTAAAAAATGAGAGATGTTGAAGTGACAAAAGAGCCAGTTGAACTCTATAAAATTCTAAAATTTGAAGGCCTGTTATCGAGTGGTGCTGAAGCAAAAGCTGCCATTGCTGATAGGCAGGTTTTAGTGAATGGCAAAGTAGAGACCAGAAAGCGAAAAAAGATTGTCTCAGGTGATATTATTTCCTTTGAACAAGAGAGAATCCGTATACAACTCAGTAAGGCCTGATTTATAGAGTAATGAATAATAACACCCCGGCCTGTGCTTGATGGGGCCACTTCCGAACAACAACGCTTTTAAGCCATAATTAGCCACCCCATTAAAAGAGTAATAAGAGAGTAACAAATGCTAAAGCCTGATCAGATTCCTGCCCATATCGGTGCGCGTAGAGCATCTATGCCCATCAATAATGCAACCAAAGAGGGTAAGTCCCTCAAGCATCCTGCCGCTAAAGCACCCAAAATATTTGCAGATACCGGTACGATTGATGAGATTCGTCCGTTATGGGAGGCGGGTATTATCAACGGTGTAACCACCAATCCGACACTGATGAAACGTGCAGGTGCTACCTCTTGGGGCATGGCAAAAGAGATGATGCAGGAGATTGTTACGCTGATGGCTCCACACCCTGTCTCCCTAGAGCTGACAGAGCTGGAACCCGATAAAATGATCGCCCAAGCAGAAGAACTGGCTGCTTTTGGTGATAATGTGGTGATTAAAGTACCAGTAGGTGGTTATGAGGCGGCTAATCCTAATCTGGATCGACATACAGGTCTTAAGGTGCTGCATGAACTCTGGAAACGAGACATCCAAACCAATGCCACATTGATCTTTAATAGCACGCAAGCGCTCTTTGCTGCCCAAGCAGGAGCCTCTTATGTCTCACCTTTTCTGGGTCGGTTGGCTGACCATATGTACAAAAATGATCAAGTTGAGATGCCATCTGGTAATGCACTCTACTATCTAGAGGATCACAAAGGGGGCAAAGAGAATAGCAAGGAGCACAATACGGCCTATGTTGCTGCCTCAGGTAGTCGCATGGATGCAGGTGTTCGTTTGATCCATGAGATCGCTGTAATTTTTGCTAACTACGATATCACCACAGAAGTATTGGCGGCCTCATTCCGCAACAGCGTACAGATTCCTGAGTGTCTGCTTTGTGGTGCAGATATCCTCACTATCCCTGCACCTCTTTTGATGGGTGTTGCTGATCACCCTCTGACCGATGCAGGCATGAAGGCATTTATTGAAGACAGTAAAGCTTTTGAGTCATAAGAGAGAGGGGTAGAGTGGTGGTTGCAAAAACGGTTATTGTTTTTGATTTTGAGACCACCGGCCTCTCCCCAACTCAAGGTGAACGCGCCATTGAGATTGGTGCAGTACGTGTAGAGAGGGGTGTGATCACCGACCGTTTTCAACGGTTGATGAACCCTGGGCGATATATCGATAGTTTCATTGAAGAGTACACCGGCATTACCAATGCAATGGTACGAAATGCCCCCCCTTGTGCAGAGGTCATGCATGAGTTTGCAGATTTTATTGATGGTTATAATTTAGTCGCACACAACGCCTCTTTTGATCAGCGTTTTCTTGATGCTGAATTACAACGTATTCAACGCCATTACAGCGGCCAATTTGCCTGCTCCATGCTGGCGGCCCGTCGGCTCTATCCCTCCGCTAAAAACCACAAACTGGGGACATTGGTAGCATATAAAAAGTTACCAACAGATGGTACTTACCATAGAGCTTTGGCAGATGCCGAAATGACCGCCCATCTATGGCTGGCTATGCTGGATGATATTGAGAAGAATTATGCACTTAGTAATATCTCTTTTAACGTGATGCAGAAGCTGATGAAAGTGCCTAAGGGGGCAGTAGAACATTTTTTTAATCAGCAAAAACCAGCTGGCTTGACGAATGACTTGTTGACTGGCGTATAATCCATCGCCAAATTCAACCATCTAAACAGAACACTTAATGTCTAACCTACCAAGCAAAAACCTGGAAACCTTTGAAAACCCGCAGCAGGGACGTGATTACACAATCAAAATTAGGATGCCTGAATTCACCTGCCTCTGTCCAAAAACAGGCCAGCCAGATTTTGCCGAGCTGCTGCTTGAGTATGTGCCTAATGAACTTTGTGTCGAGCTTAAAGCATTGAAAATGTATATCTGGTCATTTCGTGATGAGGGGGCTTTTCATGAAGCGGTAACAAACCAAATCTTAGATGAACTTGTTGCTACCACACAGCCTCACTTTATGCGCCTAACGGCTGAGTTTAAAGTGCGTGGCGGTGTCTACACCGATGTGGTGGTTGAGTATCGAGCTGATGGTTGGACCGCTCAGCAGCCGGTTCATCTGCCATAGCAAAAGTAATTTACAAGAGTTAAATGGAAGTTAAAGAGTTTTCTAAACTACCACTTTGGCAGAAGAAGATATAAAGCTTATTACCAACACGTTCAAGAGGGACTTACCTCCGTGCGAAGTTAGCCTTCTCCCTTTTTCTGGTAATAATCAGCGGCTTCTATCCAGTGCTGGGTAGAGATGCGAGTGCTATTAACATGAGGGATGATCACTTTGGTATTAAATGCATGTGCATGGTGCATAAATTTTTTGACTCTCTGCTGATCCAAGCCAAGATAACGTCGTGATATAACGACATACTCAGAGCGGAGAAATCGTAGCACTTTCAGTGCTGCACTATTGGGTTTAAAACGCAGAATAGCAACAGCGATGCCCATTTCCTGAAGCGCTTCGATTTGGTTTTTTGCCATCACCATATCATTGACGATATCTTTTAGATTTAGGCCAATAATCAGGCCACTCCCCACCAACTGTCGGTTCCTCAGCTGCTCTCGAATCCAAGGGACTCTGCCACGGTCGATTAGTGACTCTGCATTCTGGTTAATCAGAATATTGACCTTCTCACCTTGATGACGATGAAAATCAAGCAGGGAGAGCGCATGGCGTGTAATCAATAGATCAATATCTTCAACCAGACCAGACTCACGGGCGGTAGGCATAAACTCCGCCTCTTTATAGAGCCTGCCCATCTCAGTTGATAGTGTTAGTGCGAGCTGTTTGATTTCACTCTTATCAGTAGCATGACTAAAGACTCGAGAGACAATACAAAAGCTATCATCTCTTAACGCATCATGTAACAGAGAGAGAAAGTTCTCTTGAGCCATCACATGGGTAGAAATGGGATCAAAAGCTGGGTAAACAACAACTTGACTACCACTGCTGTTTTTGGCCTCTTCACTAGCTAGTTTGCTTTCGTTAATGATGGCCGATATGTCGGTTACATCACTATCAAAAGATCTGAGGCCAACATGGCAAATAGGATGAATCCTAAAACCACTGACAGTGAAATGGCCCTCCTTGATTGAGTGGAGCAGCTGTTCAGCAAATGAAGTGAGCTCCACCTTATCGGAGCGCTCTGCAATGATGGCAAATACTGCATTGCCCAGTCGAGCAACAACATCATTGCCTACTGTTTGGCTAAGTAGATGTTGGCCGATGAGACTCATTAGCTCATCGGTTTCGGTGCGACCAATACCCTCTCTAATCTCATCTAAATTACCCACTTCAAAGTGGATAAACCCTGCACATTGCCCACTCGCTAATCCGCCTGAAGTGAGCTTGTTGAGATGAGCAAAAAGCTGATCACGTTTTAGCAGATTGCTGGATTTAGGTGGGGTTTTTATGGGTAAAATATTAGGCCTGTCAGTAGACTCTTTGCTCTGTTTTTGCAGTTCGTGATAGCGCTTAATTCGATTAGTTACGCTTGATATTAGGTGATTTGGACGAATTGGTTTAGAAATGAAATCATCACCACCGACACTGAGAGCACTGAACTGCCTATCTGTATTCTGCTCCCCAGATAGGAAAACGATAGGGGTGCTTCTGAACGTGTTATGAGTTCGAATAGCGGTGGTCAACTCAATGCCGTTGGCTTCCGGCATGTAGATATCCATCAGGATTAAATCTGGTTTAAACTCATAGAGAACTTTTAGTACATTGAGCGGTTGGGTAACGCTGATAGTTTCAAAATTTGCACTCTGCAGCACAGAGGAGGCAAAGTCAGCCTGTGCAGGGTCATCATCAACCACAACAACTCGGTAAGGCTTGGTATCACCTTGTTGAGTCCAATCAATGATCTGTTGGCTAATCTGCTTGATATCAAATGGCTTAGCGTAAAAAGCCTCAACACCGCACCGTGTCGCCTGGAGATTTAATTTGATGGTGTTTGCTTGAGAGAGACAGAGAAGATGGATCTGGTTTTTGGCACTTTTGTTATGGTGCGAAATAAACTCAATAATCCGGTTTAATGAGGCGAGTAGATTGATATCAAATATCAGAACGCGCGGAGTCTCTTTTTCAATTTCAGCGAGCAGGTCGTCCGCTTGGATGAAGGTTAAAACGGCACTGTTTTGTCTCTCTAACTCAGGAACCAGCTCTGGAGCAATATCATTCCCCGCACGAAAATAGTAAATCTGCTGATGGTTTTGTTGGCTAGGCAGATCAAAGCCATCTAGATCAGGATACTCAACCACTTCAGGCGGCTCAAAATTTTCCCAAGTGTGCTGAAGTATTTTAATTAGCCTGTTTGCTTCCAGTATCTGTTCATTGTTGGGGGTTAAATCACTATCGATAAATGAGCTTAGGTAGATCTCGAATGAGACCAGTGATTCACTGATCTGAAAGAGGTTGAATTGCTCACTCTCTTCGGCCAACTCTTGGATAGAGGTAAACAGATGTTCAGCTATTGGCTGATCCCAGCCACCCTCAGTGAGCTGCTGCCACCCATCAATAATTGAGGTGATCTTCTCTGGCAATCTATCCAGCATATGCTGTTGTTGCTTATATATATTGGCTGGAAGGGCTGACATATCTCTATACTAATATTTTCCACACTAAATGCTAACGGTTGAAAGTACAATAATTTTTCCTAAATATATAGCCCTACTCTGGTACTCTTTTACTAAATGTGTGTCTTATTTGTCCACATGTCAGTTATTTAACTCTAAATTAAGCCCCTGCTTTCCAGAGTTAATACCAACTACGAACCTATTGATAGGAGCATAGAGATCGTTCACCACACGCTAATAAAAGAGAATTTCGGCATTAAGGAAGAGAGTGTAAATCTCTTGTATAACAGTGGCTTGCTGCATATTGCAATCAATTTAGGTGCGGTTGCGGTTATTGTTGCACTAAATGCTTTGCTGCTCTTTGATGCGGGTAAGTTATGGTTGCTCTCTTTTCTGAGTGTCAGTTTTGTTCAGTTAGCCCTTCTTCTCGCCTATCGCTATTACTCACCGCAGAACGAGGCAGCCAGGAAATGGCGCATGTTTTATCTGCCTGTGATGGTTGCTCAGGCCATTCTTTGGGTATCTGCAATTGACTACCTACTGTTTTTACCACTCTCAGACACGGTAGTAATAAGCTTAGTCATTATTTTGTTAGTTCTGTTTATATCAGGGTTACATCTCTGTATTGATGCCTTAATTAGCACGCTCTATCTCTCAGCATCCTTGTTAATTCCACTCAATCTCTTCTTCGGTAGGCCACCACAAAATGAGATTTTTTGGGTGCTAGTGGGGAGCTTTTTACTGCTACTGCTCATTGTCATTTTTTGGGGATTTATAATTCGACAACGTAACCTGGTGCTGATTGCAAACCGCCGTCTATTGAGAGGGCGGCTTGCTGAATTGGAGAGTGAGGTTGCTCAAATGAGTGAACAGCTAACCACACAAGATGGGCAGACGGAGGAGGTTGAGCGAGAACTCTCCGTCACCAAAGAGGCTGCTGAATCGGCAAATATGGCCAAAACAGAGTTCCTTGCCACAATGAGCCATGAGATCCGTACACCTCTTAATGGCATCTTGCCAACGATGGAGATGTTACGGGAGACGGAACTCAATACAGAGCAGCGGCAGCTGGTGAATACAGCCCTTAACTCATCTCAATTGCTGTTGGGTATTATCAATGACATCCTCGATTTTTCTAAGATTGAGGCAGGCAAACTGGAGCTGGAGAGCATTGAAATTGATGTTCGTGATTTGATCGAGTCAGTGACGATGCTGATGAAACATGCTGCTGATCGGCGTGGCTTGCGAATTAACTACCTTATTGCACCTGATGTGCCATCTCGCGTGCGTGGCGATCCCATCAGATTGCGTCAGATTTTGGCTAATTTGGTCAGTAATGCGATTAAATTTACTGATAAAGGGGCAATCTCCGTTGAGGTGAGCCGGCGAAATGCTAGCCGAACAGATGTTGAGCTGATGTTTGCTGTTCAAGATACAGGAAGTGGCATGTCACCTGAAGTGACTCAGCGGCTCTTCTCAGCCTTTTCGCAAGCGGATGCCTCAACAACTCGGACACATGGTGGCTCTGGATTAGGGCTTGCCATCTGTAAACGCCTGACTGAGCTGATGAATGGCCGGATCGGTGTAAAATCGATTGAAGGTAAAGGCTCTGTATTTTGGTTTGTGATTCCACTACGGAAGTCACTCGATGAGACCCCCTCTCTAAGATATGACCTGCAGAGCATCAGGGCTTTGGTTATAGCTCGCAACGATGAGAACTACAACACTATTCAAAATAGTCTGAATGGATGGGGAGTTCTGCATGAGCGAGCAGAGAGCGCCCAGGAGGCTTTGAGTAAGCTGCGCTCCTCAGCAAATCTTGGTGAGAGCTGGGCCTATGAGGTGATCATTCTCGATGGTGCTCTAGTGGGGCAAAGTGTTGCTCCTCTCCTTAGAGAGATACGCCGTGTGCCCGCTTCTCAACATATTAAGTCTCTCATTTATGATTTAGTGCCTCAGGCTATAAATGCCATTAAACATATGAACAGTGAGCTTCTTGAGTCCCCTATAAGGAGTGCGGAACTCAAGAGCAAGCTTAATCGAATATTTGATGTGGAGGATATAACGAGCCAACAAGAGGTGAGTGATGAGCTGGCTGTTGCCCTCTCAATGCCAGACCAAGAGTACAGCTGGGATGATATTCAGCAATCAAAACAGACCTTCACACAGTCGATAGGATTCTCACGAGCGGGAGGGGTTTTTCAGCTACCAGCGCTTAATGGACACGTTATGGTGGTTGAAGACAACCCTATCAACTTAGCCGTTGTCGATAAGATTCTCACCAAACTAGGTATCCAAACCACCAATGCTGCTGATGGGAAGGCTGCACTTGATGAGTTTAAACATGGCAATTTTGATCTAATTTTAATGGATTGTCAGATGCCTCGGCTTGATGGTTATGCTGCTACCAAAGCGATCCGTGAGCGTGAGAAACGACATCACCTCTCTCGTACCCCAATCATCGCCATGACCGCAAATGCGATGCCAGGAGATCGTGAAAAGTGTCTCGACTCTGGCATGGATGATTATCTGGCGAAACCGATAAAACCCGCGGGTGTCCGTAGCATGATGAAGCAGTGGTTGTCGGTTGATAAAACCATCGCTACCTTTGAGCAGAGTCGCTCCTCCAATAAAATCAGGCAGGAGCAAAATGAGGAGGATGTATCCCCCCTCATTGATGTCGAAATCATCAATGAACTCTTCGACATTATGGAGGAGCAGACCATCACCCTGATTAAGAGTTATCTAATTAACTCGCAGTCTTTAGTTGAGGTGATTGAAGATGCATCGAAGCAGATGGAATTAGACAAATTAGTCAAAGCGGCCCACTCATTAAAATCGAGTAGTGCAAATGTTGGAGCGATGGCAGTATCAGCCGTCGCAAGACGGATCGAACACAAATCTCGTAAAGGTATTAGTAAGGGGGTAAAACAGGAGTGCCAGAAGTTAATACAGCTCTATAAAGAGACCACTGAACAACTTACGGCTCTCTGTATACAAAACCTTGAATAGGCTGCAGTGAGACAATAGTGTTAGGTGCTTTAGATATCTGTTACTATCGGCAACAACTTGGCAACGGAGCCTTTGGCTAACCCTTAAGTGAACGAATTAATACTTCTCTTCTCCCTCCTTATTATTTCAGGTCTCTTTTCTGGTTCAGAAACCGCACTCGTCACACTCTCGATGGGTCGTGTTGAGGCGCTTCGTAAAGAGGGGAAACGTGGCGCTTCAGCGCTCTACAAGCTAAAAAGCAACTCCTCGCGCATGCTGATCACAATTCTGATCGGCAATAATGTCGTCAATATTGCTGCTTCTGCCATTGCAACCGTTCTTGCAACTGAAAAGCTAGGTAGCATTGGCCCTGGTGTAGCCGTGGGTGTATTGACCATTATGATCCTGATTTTTGGCGAGATAGCGCCAAAAAGTTTAGCAACTCGCTACTCAGAGCGGATCTCTCTTACCACTGCCCCTATCATGCTGTTTATTATGCAGCTTCTGTTACCACTGGTATGGCTATTCAGCCTTTTTACCTCATGGTTGCAGAAGAGAGCAGGGACAGATGAAGACCCAACAGTTACTGAATCTGAACTGATTAGCATGGCTGAATTTGGTGAAGAGGAGGGGACAATTGAGACAGGAGAGCGCGAGATGATTCAGCGGGTCTTCAACTTCAATGATCTCACCGCTGCTGATGTAATGACGCCAAGACATAAGGTGTTTCGCCTAGATGGTCGCCGCCTTTTGAGTGATGCACTGCTGGAGATTATTGCCGAACCCTATACCCGCATACCGCTCTATACCGAAAACCCAGATGAGATTCAGCGAGTTCTCTATCTACGAGAGGTACTCAGAAGAGTTGCAGCAGGTGAGACTGACAAGACACTACTTGAGATCGCTGATGAGGCGCTTTTTACACCACCCAATCGCCCACTTGATGAGTTGAGCAATATCTTGCGCCATGCAAAACGCCACCAAGCGATCGTTGTTGACGAACATGGCGCACTAAGTGGTGTCGTTACCATGGAAGATATGCTTGAAGAGCTGGTTGGCGAGATCTATGACGAAAGTGATGAGAAGCCGGAAGAGATTATCGAGCTGCGTGAAGGTCGTATTTTAGTCGAAGGTGCCGCAGAATTGCGGCTGATAAAAAGCTTTTTTGATATCGAACTGCCAAGAAAATCGACCGATACGGTAAGCCGTTGGATATTGGATCACACCACTGGACGAATACCTGATATTGAAGAGCGCTTTGACCTGGATGGTTTAGAGGTGCTGGTACAAGAGGCCTCTAGCAGTAGAATTAAATTTGTAATTTTACAGCGTGCTTCAGTCCCTGAAGAGGAGTCTGAAAAGGTACTAGCTAAAGAGGCAAATATCGGGGCGGCTGATCAACCATAATCGCTCTTTTAACGGCTAAAAGCGGGGCCAAGCCCCACCTTAATAGACTCTATCGAGATCTGTGTGGGTAACTCGAATTAAGCTGCACAGCCCAAAACACTACATCTTGTGTTGAATGGTGAGCCAGGCAAATGTTCCAATTTTCCAAGCAATAGATAGGCAATGGTGATCATATTCTCGCTCCGCCGATAACCGAGTGCTTTTGCTTTGGCCACCTGAATCAAACTATTTGCCCCCTCGACATATCCATTGGAAAAGCCAGAATCAAAACCATTGAGGATACCTTGTCGATGAGAGAGCAATGTCGTTGCGAGCCGTTTAAATGGCTCTAATCGGCAACGATGTGCCCAGCTGTACCATGCATCGAAAAGTAGGGCTGCTTCAGATGAGTTCTGAGCGATTTGAAAGAGTTCTCGAAGTAATTGCTTAAGGAGGCGCCATGCACGCGCAGTCAATAGCCGAGCCTTGGGGTAATGATTTGAATAAGTTACTCTGTTTTAGACTCCATTTCGATTGATTTTTAAGCCAAATCCATCGGCTCTTTTTGAGAATGGGTTCATGCTTCACCTCTTCTCGACGCACAGTTTCCAAGGCCTGATTTGCAAGCTGGATGATATGGAAGGGGTCAAAGGTAACCGCCGCATTCGGCAGTTGCTTTCCCACGCCAGCGATGAATGCTTTAGACATATCAATACAGGCTGCTGTAATGGCATGAGGGTCACCCTGGTGTGCCTTGAGATCATCAGTAAATAACTCAATAGCCTGCTGATCAGCTGATTACACAATGAAGGAGATTGCTGGAGCATGGGGTTTACTATTTCACAGCCGGTCATCGCTTCCCGGCAAAGATTCGATGTTTTACGTTTCAGCTTAATGCTCACTCACAAGGTCGGAGAAGAGCCTTATTTTAAAAACACCTTACCCATAAAATGGAAGGTGTTATCAGGCTCAGTCTCAAGATTATCAGCCATATAAATCAGATATTCGCCCGACAAGCCAAATACTAATCCCTCAAGCTTCTTGCCATTGATCCAGCTTATCCCCATGAGTTTGGATGGTGTTATATCTATTTTTCTTGCTTTTACATATTCATGTTCCGGCAATATAAATATTTTTTCTTCGGAGTTATGGACTACATGCCATATTCCCATAGGGTCTCGTATTGAAATGCTTGAAGGATGTAGCTCAGGAACTCTGATCGTAAATATCTGATCAATATTTATCTCTTGGGGGCTTATCGTGAGTTGCAAAGGATTATTCTGTTGAGTGGTGTGATTCGTGGCAGAACATGCTGCGAACAAAATACTTATTGAAAGCATAATTGTTAATAAAACATATTTCGAATATGTTATTTTCATATTTTTGTCAAAATTGAAGATGGAAGTGAGGTGGAGTGGTCTCGAGTATGACTACAACAGCAACGCCTTTAGCTACACGTTTGAATTTTATTTTTTCATCCGATGACATGTCCCTACTTCGAATATCAACCGCACCTTTTTTAAGTGCTTTGATATATAAATTCTTTCACTGCTGTCCCGTTAACTAGTAAGTAAAGAGGCCTGGTCCACCCGTAATTGGTACAATGTGTTTATCGATAACCTATTGAACCAACAAGGAAAACCAGGCCATGGCTCATTGTAATACGATCTTCTCACAAATACTAAAACTTGTTCCGAGACATGAATTTGAGACCCTCGCTAAACAGCACCATTCAGGTCGGGCTTTCCGAACGGCATCTCGCTGGTCGCAGTTCGTGAGCCTCTCTATGGCACAATTGTCAGGCCGAAATAGCTTGCGTGATATTGTTGAGAATATCTCTGCACAGATGCATCGCCTTTATCACCTTGGCAGCACTAAACTCTCACGCTCTAATCTGTCTCGTATTAATGAGGACAAACCTTACGGCCTTTATGAGGCACTGTTTGGAAAGCTATTGCAGCGTTGCCAAGGGGTGACCCCAGGCCACCGTTTTC
>JAMOMH010000188.1 GCA_027068675.1 Sedimenticola sp. | reverse complement strand
AACTGAGGTTGAAATTGCTGTTTTAGCCAAACTTGAAATTTGTACCAAACCTCTTGGGCCGATTGGCCAAAAACCTGATGCGACCGGCTATCCATACGCCAGGGGATTAAGTTACTGCTATAGACCAGAAAATACCGCCTAATCGCATCTCGGCCATAGTGCGCCTCAACAAACCGCATGAAATAAGCACCATAGATATAGGTTTGGCCATAAGGCCATCGAACAGTGCTGTACCCGCCAAAGCTTATCTCTGTAAGCGAGCGCAAGCCACGCTGCACCTCTAGCCGCATAACAGCCTCATACCAAGCGCTATTGAGCCGACCATGCTCCCCAGGATTATCCGACTCGCCATAGACGGCCAGACCCTCAGCCACCCAGCTGGGTGCAAATAGCTGAGGAAAAGTAAACGGCGTGAATAACCCACCTAAACGGCCAAAAATACCTCGTACTTTTTTAGGTGCACCACGCGCCATATCGAGCTGCAAAATATGCAGGTACTCATGGGTAAATACCATCTCCAGCCAGGGACTCTGGTCAATCAACCGCCCCTCAATCGGGCTAGGCATATAGATTTGTATACGGTTATAGAGGTAGGGAGTGGCTGAGCCATTTGAGAAATCAACACTATCGAGAATAACCACCTCTGTTGCAGAGGCAGGCTCCCACTC
The DNA here is from genome assembly GCA_027068675.1 of Sedimenticola sp. Classification (GTDB taxonomy): domain Bacteria; phylum Pseudomonadota; class Gammaproteobacteria; order Chromatiales; family Chromatiaceae; genus JAKITT01. Next base: position 1,388 of record JAMOMH010000188.1, on the reverse strand, counting down.
AAGCCAACGGGTCAATTTTGTATAGATGCCCTCAGCCACACTGGCCATCTGTACAGCTGCCGCTCTATTGGAGGCCTCATAGTGAAAATTGAAGTGTGGTGAATGAAACGTCAGCCACTCTTTTTCAATCTCTGGCTGAAGAAAATTAGGATCTTGGGTGGTGTGAGCAGCTACCGAAGAGATTGCAAATAGGGCGCAAATAAGCGCGGTAAAAACAGCCATTTCAATACGGGAAATAATCAATAGAGACCCAACTAAGCAAGAGAAATTTAGAGATATCTCGCCACATAAAAACCAACATACGGAGCAACGAGGAGTAACTCTCGCACAAGAGGAGGCCACTAAACAACCATTAGCAACTTAATATTTGGCTAACTATTTAACCTTTTATTCTCTACTATTTGGATACATACTAAGAAGATCGTTGATATTGTAAACGGGTATGGCCCGATAGATGCTAAATCGTATTAGGTCAGTGGCGCGAATTATGTTTAGGAATCAGCTGGGGATATGACCAAAAAAATCTTGGTAGTTGATGATGAGCCATCCATTCTCTCTGGGATACACGATCTGCTCAAGATAGCATTCGAAGAGAGTGAAATCTTTTGCGCTGAGGATGGTCTCAAAGCCACCCAACTGTTAGAGCATACGCAGGTAGATCTGATCATCACCGATATCCTCATGCCGGAGAAAGAGGGATTAGAGACCATCACTGAAGTTCGTGAGAAGTATCCTCAGATTAAGATCATCGCCATGTCAGGCGGTGGCAAGACTGGCCGCATGAACTTCTTGCAGATGGCAAAAGAGCTAGGAGCCTCCGCAGTCATCGATAAACCATTCGACCCCTCTGAGCTAATCCAAACGGTACGACGCCTGCTCGATCAGGATTAAGCCTGAATTGAGCCTATCTATCGCACTCCCCATCCTTGGGGCATGCAAAACACCTGCTATCAATCAGCTTGTCGACGCAGAAAAGCGGGGATATCAAGCCACTCCATATCGCTCTCTTTTGGTGCCTCAGTCAATGATGAACTTGCATCCTGACGACGATGAACCGCAGGGCGTTCTAGATCTTTATAGCTATCTTGAAGTGCCAGTTCAGGTGTTTCAACAACCTCAGAATTAACCAAGCGAACAGTAGGCTCTTCATTTTTTGGCTTCAATTTACAAGCCTCAACAGCACCACCCAAACCGGTTGCAACCACAGTCACACGAATCTCATCTTGCATATCTGGGTCAACAACAGTACCTACAATCACCGTGGCATCTTCATCAGCAAAATCACGTACCGTGTTACCCACCTCATCAAACTCACCGATCGTCAGATTGATACCTGCCGTGATATTAACCAAAATACCACGAGCGCCCGATAGGTTGATATCATCCAG
>JAMOMH010000187.1 GCA_027068675.1 Sedimenticola sp. | reverse complement strand
TGGCATCTTCATCAGCAAAATCACGTACCGTGTTACCCACCTCATCAAACTCACCGATCGTCAGATTGATACCTGCCGTGATATTAACCAAAATACCACGAGCGCCCGATAGGTTGATATCATCCAGTAGTGGACTTCTCACCGCCTTCTCTGCCGCTTCACGTGCACGCCCTTCACCACTCGCCTCACCCGAACCCATCATGGCATTGCCCATCTCAGACATCACAGTCCTCACATCAGCAAAATCGACATTCATCATACCGGGACGAGTGATCAGCTCAGCAATACCCTGCACTGCATTCAGCAAGACATCATTAGCCTCTTCAAAGGCTTTCAGCAAGCTCATATCTTTACCAAGTACCGCCAGCAGTTTCTCATTGGGGATAGTGATCAGAGAGTCAACATGTCTGCCTAATTCATCAATACCTGCCGTCGCAATTTTTGCCCGCTTGCCCCCTTCAAAGCAAAAGGGCTTGGTGACGACAGCCACAGTCAAAATACCCATTTCACGCGCTACTTCAGCTACAACAGGCGCTGCTCCAGTGCCGGTTCCACCCCCCATTCCTGCCGTAATGAAGACCATGTCTGCACCTTGCAGAGACTCCTGGATTCGATCACGATCCTCCATCGCCGCCTGCCGCCCCACTTCAGGGTTGGCACCCGCACCCAACCCTTTGGTCATGCTACTGCCAAGCTGCAACAGAGTACGCACTCGGCTGCCCTGTAGCGCCTGTGCATCGGTATTGGCGCAGATAAAATCAACCCCCTCAATTTCACAATTCATCATGTGATTAACGGCATTGCCACCGCCACCACCCACGCCGATCACTTTGATGATCGCATTTTGGCTCTGTGTATCCATTAGCTCAAACATTACTCTCTCCTCACCCGCCGCTCTCGCCGCATTAATCTAAATTTAATTGCTCAAAAATTGCCCTGAAACCAACTCTTCATTTTTTGCCACACTGCTGAGAACCCCTGCCCTCCCAGCTGGTTTATTGTGCCTTTACTCCGATGTTTTTCTCCAAATAGAAGCAAGCCAACACCCGTCGCATAAATCGGGTTTCGCACTACATCTGAGAGACCTGAAACATAACGAGGCATACCCAGACGAACAGGCATATGAAACACCTCTTCAGCCAACTCAATCAGCCCCTCCATCTTCGAACTACCACCTGTCATCACCACGCCTCCAGCAATAACATCTTCAAAACCACTGCGCCTTAGCTCCGCCTGAATCAGCGTCAACAACTCCTCGTAGCGAGGTTCAACCACCTCAGCCAGGGTTTGACGCGATAGACGACGTGCCGGCCGGTCACCAATACTGGGCACCTCAATCGTCTCATCACTACCGGCCAATTGAGTCAGTGCACAGGCGTACTTAATCTTGATCTCTTCTGCATATTGGGTCGGTGTGCGTAGCGCTACTGCAATATCATTGGTCACCTGATCACCGGCAATGGGGATTACCGCCGTGTGGCGAATTGCACCACCGGTAAAGACAGCGATATCCGTGGTGCCACCACCAATATCAACCAAGCAGACACCCAACTCCTTCTCATCCTCACTCAACACGGCATAACTTGAACTGAGCTGCTCTAAAATCAGATCATCAACCTCTAAGCCACAGCGGCCCACACACTTAACGATATTCTGTGCCGCACTCACAGCACCCGTCACCATGTGTACCCGCGCTTCAAGTCGCACACCCGACATGCCCGCAGGCTCACGAATACCATCCTGCTGATCAATAATGAACTCCTGCGGCAGAATGTGGAGAATCCGCTGATCTGCCGGAATGGCCACTGCACGCGCAGCATCAATCACCCGATCAACATCACTCTGGCTCACCTCTTTATCACGAATCGCCACAATACCGTGGGAGTTAAGACTGCTAATGTGGCTGCCCGCAATGCCGGCATAAACCGAGTGGATCTCACACCCTGCCATCAACTCAGCCTCTTCAACAGCCCGCTGTATTGACTGTACTGTCGACTCAATATTGACCACCACACCACGCTTCAAACCACGCGACGGATGGGTGCCAAGACCGATAATCTCAATGCCACCATCAACCTTTATCTCACCAACAATCGCCACCACTTTTGAGGTGCCGATATCTAACCCGATGATAAGATTTTTCTCACTATTTTTAGTCACTTAGACCCCCATCCCCACTTCAATTTTCTGCGGCTGCCAACGCAGTGCAAAACCATGCCTGTAGCGAAGATCTACGCTTCTCAGCTCTCTCTGACCAACCTCATGGAGCTGCTGGTATAAATTAATAAAACGCTGTAGCCGCTCTTCAACCTGCTGGCTACCCAGCTCAAACCAAATACCACGCTCAGTCACCATTACCCACGCTCGTCGTTGATCCATCTGTAGCATTTTCACCTTCAGGCCAATACCACTCAGATCTGAGTTAATCTGACGAAAGCGGTTGCTCACCTCTTGTGATGCACCCTCTGGCCCATTTAGGTGTGGCAAGCCAGCTGGATAGAGGCCATCACCTGGGCGAAATGACTCACCCCGTTGATTGACCAATGCATCTTTACTCCAACGCGCTAAAGGCACCTGTTCAACCACATCAACATGCAACATATCGGGCCAAATACGTCTAACACTGGCACGATCAACCCACGCCTGTTGCTCAACAGTTCGGCGTATCGACTGCATATCAACAGCAAAAAAACCACCCTTTGCTGCCTCCATCACCAAATCACGCAGCACCACTGGCTCAATATTTTTAAACTCACCTCGAATCTCCACCTGTTGCAGTGGAAATGTACTGGGCTGTTGCAGCCACTTGGTAGCAAAATGGGTCGCTATACCAATGGTTAAAAAGAGCAGCCCCAGCCCACACCACACCAAGAGGTGGCGCTGGCGTTCAGCCTGTTCTGCTAGGCTCTGCTGCTCAATTTTGCGTAGTTTTGGCAACTATTGCTCCTCCATGCTGGTGGCTAAAATTTTCAATACCAACTGATCAAAGCTAATACCTGCAGCTTTTGCAGCCATTGGCACGAGGCTATGGCCCGTCATACCTGGCACGGTGTTTACCTCAATCAACCAAGGCGTTTCACAACTATCTAGCATCAGATCAACACGCCCCCAGCCCTTGGCCCCTGAGACCTGGAAGGCTTGAAGAGCCAACTGCTGAATCGCTGACTCCTTCTCACTACTAAGGCCACATGGAGAGTGGTATTGAGTACTATTTGACTGGTATTTCGCCTCGTAATCATAAAACTCATTTGGGGTTTCAAGCCGAATCACCGGCAGTGCCTCATCACCTATAATGGCGATGGTGTATTCAGGGCCATCGATATAGGTTTCAGCTAAGACCAAATCGTCATACTGGCTCGCGACTTGCCATGCTTGCTTCAACTCATCTTGCTGCAAGACTCGACTCATGCCGATGCTAGAACCCTCATGGGCTGGCTTAATCATCTGCGGGTATCCCAGCTCATCAGCCAATATCACATCAGCTTCACACCGCATGACCACAAAGGATGGCGTAGGTAGCTGACACCCAGACCAGAGCAGTTTGCAGCGATATTTATCCATACCCAGCGAAGAGCCTAAAATGCCACTGCCGGTATAGGGCATGCCAATTTGCTCTAGCGCCCCTTGAACCACACCATCTTCGCCACCACGGCCATGCAGCATAATAAAAGCACGATCAAAATGACCCTGCTTAAGCTGCTGGAGCAGGTCACTTCCTGCATCAACTTTATGGGCATCAACACCTTGATGCTGCAACGCTTTAAGCACAGCAGATCCACTTTTCAGCGAGATCTCGCGCTCAGCAGAGTCACCACCCATCAACACCGCTACTTTGCCAAAGTCACGCCTCATGCCGGCACACCAACACGGTGAACTTCAGTTTTTAGATGAATACCACTCTGCCGTTCCACCTCACACTGCACCAATGCAATGAGCGCCTCGATATCCGCTGCTGTCGCCTCACCGTTGTTAATAATAAAATTGGCATGTTTCTCAGAGACTTCGGCACCACCAATTTGCCGCCCCTTCAAGCCAGCCACCTCAATCAGACGGGCAGCATGGTCACCCTCTGGGTTGCGGAAGACTGATCCACAACTCGGTTTGTGGGTAGGTTGTGTGGCAGCACGCCGATCAAGCAGTTGGCGAATATGGGCCACAGTCTCTTCTGAGTCACCACGCTCTAGCACGAGATGTGCGGCAAGAAACCACTCTCCATCAACACCTTTCACCTCACGATAGCCAATCTCAAATTCACATCTCTGCCGTTGATGGAGCTGGCCAAAACGGTCAACCGTTTCAACCCATGCCACTCGCTGCCAAATCTCTCCACCAAATGCACCGGCATTCATCGCCAATGCCCCTCCCAATGTGCCAGGAATTCCCGCTAAAAATTCAATGCCGGCGAGTGAATTGCGTGTCGCAAATCGGGCCACTTGAGCAGAAGGGAGGCCCGCCTCAACACGTATACTCTTATCACCCGTCAGCGCTATCTCCATCAAGCAGCCTTGTGTTGCAATCACCGTGCCTGGAAAACCACCATCCCGCACCAAAAGGTTGCTACCCAAACCTAACCAGAGCAGCGGCTCATCATCTGCCAACT
>JAMOMH010000186.1 GCA_027068675.1 Sedimenticola sp. | reverse complement strand
TCACCCGTCAGCGCTATCTCCATCAAGCAGCCTTGTGTTGCAATCACCGTGCCTGGAAAACCACCATCCCGCACCAAAAGGTTGCTACCCAAACCTAACCAGAGCAGCGGCTCATCATCTGCCAACTGCTGTAGAAACATAATTAAATCGGCGCTATCCGCAGGTTGGTAAAACAATCTTGCAGGGCCGCCCACCCGCCATGTGGTGTGGCGTGATAGCGGTTCATCAACAGAGATCACTCCCCGTAGTTTCAGCTCGGTAGCAGCCATCATCTCCCGCCCTTCGTGCAGCTTTTTTTAATGGCAACAGGTTGAGCCATTGAGGCTCCATCTGACTGTTGGTTCACTCTGCGGCCCATATGGAGGTGGGTATTGGCTCTCTCACTGTTCACACCTGCCCCTCCACACTCAGTGATTCAGGCAATGCGGAAGCTACAGCTCCGATACTGCCGGCACCACACAGGACAACAACATCACCCGCCTGAATGAGGCCTTTTAGCAGATCAGGAATATCGGTAACCGCATCGGCAAAAACAGGGTTCACTTGGCCCCGTGTACGGATCGCTCCACATAAAGCGCGACCATCTGCACCTTGAATAGGCTCCTCACCCGCAGCAAAAATCTCACTTAAAATCAGCAGATCTACACCTGAAAGTACCTGTACAAAATCCTCAAACTGCTCTTGGGTGCGGCTATAGCGATGAGGTTGAAAGGCGAGTACCAATCTGCGCTCAGGCCAACCCGCTCGCACCGCCTCTAAAGTGGCTGCCACCTCTTTGGGGTGATGAGCATAATCATCCACCAACATCACTTCACCCACTTCAGTCTGGCATTTTTCAGTCACCTGGAAGCGACGGCCAATACCTTGGAAGCTCTCTAATGCACGTTGAATAGCCTCATCTTCAACCAATAGTTCACGTGCCACAGCAATCGCAGCGAGTGAGTTGAGTACATTGTGTTTACCTGGCATGTTGAGGGTGATATTTAGATCTGCAAACCCTTGTTGCCTTAGGGTGTAGCTGCTTTTCACTCCTTGTTGGCTCAGGTTTACAGCTTGTAGATCAGAGCCATCATTCAAGCCATAGCTCACCACTCGACGCGTCAGCTCGGGCAATATGCCACGGATATTTTCATCATCACCACAGAGTACCGCCAAACCATAAAACGGGAGATGGTGCAGGAACTCAACAAAGGTGTTGCGTAGACGATCAAAGTCACCACCATAGGTGCTCATGTGGTCAGCATCGATATTGGTCACTACCGCCAACATCGGCTGTAGGCAGAGGAATGAGGCATCACTCTCATCAGCTTCAGCAACTAAATACTGGCTAGTACCAAGGCGCGCATTGGCTCCGGCACTATTTAACAAACCACCAATGACAAAGGTTGGATCAAGCCCACCCTCAGCCAAAATACTGGCAATCAAACTGGTGGTGGTGGTTTTTCCATGGGTGCCAGCAACCGCGATACCATGATGAAAACGCATCAGCTCAGCCAACATCTCCGCTCTTGGCACCACAGGGATACGTGACTCACGAGCAGCAGCCACCTCTGGGTTGCTATCATTCACTGCACTGGAGATCACCACTGCATCAACACCATCTACATTCTCTTCAAGATGGCCAATTTTTA
>JAMOMH010000185.1 GCA_027068675.1 Sedimenticola sp. | reverse complement strand
AACCGTTGGGCGGTCATCAGTTATTGGGTGCTGATGCAAGAAAGAATCCGATCGATCTTGCCGCTTTGTCCCAAATGCAAATTGTAGTTTAGAAAACATGATAATGACCAGAGTGAAAACTATTGGTTTTGAAATCCACGGATAGTATATATGATTTCTTTATGAAAACCTATGATTTTGAAGTTGTCTATTTTGCTGACCCTCGATTTCCTGGCGGAACCAGCACATCAATTGTTGGCGAATTGAAAGCGCTACAGCAGGCAAGAATCCGCCCTGGATTTTGCTCGGTGCTAAGTTCTGTTTTCCCAAATCCGAAAGCATTTCACACCGGACTCGAAAATATTATGCAGAGTGATCAAGTCTGCTTGCTGTCGCCAAACGTTGATATCACTACGCGTATCGCTTTGGTTCATCACCCCAGAATATTTGAAGAAATGCCCTTTGAGCAGATTAGGGTGCGTGCCGAACACTTGATCTTGATATTACATCACCCGCCCTTTAATGGCGCCGGGAAAGCAGAATATGATCTTGCCAAGATTATTCAGAATCTGCGCGAATTATTTTGTACGAAAGTCTTGGTTGCACCAGTTGGACCGCAGGTTCGCAAGCAGTTGATCGGAGGACTGCCTGATGGAGCAGAGCTGCTGCTCGATGATTGGTGCAATTTGTTGGATTTTAGTGAATGGACATTACGTGCCGCCCCTACAGGGAATGAATATATCGAGGTTGGCCGCCATTCCCGCCCCCAATTGTCCAAATGGCCACAGACACGCGACGATGCGTTGAAAATTTATCCAGATAGGCCGGACGCAAGGATCAATATGCTTGGAGTGCCAAGTGATTTAGAAGATAAGTTTGATCCGATCCCGCCCAACTGGAAACTGTTGGATTTCAGTTCTGTTGATGTCACTACATTCTTGCAAGGATTGGATTATTACGTCTATTTCCACTCACAAGTGTGGGTCGAAGCATTCGGGTATTGTATTCTAGAAGCGATTGCCGCAGGGGTTCCTGCAATATTACCGGAACATTTCAAGCCCTTGTTCGGACCGGCGGCCTTATATGCCACAGCAGATACAGTTTGGGATATTATCGAAACTCTGGAAAATGATACTGACGCGTATATCCGTCACGTCAATCAGGCCCGTAGTTATGTTGAAAAGACGTTTTCAATTGATCAATTCGTCCCAAGACTAACCAAATTTGGTTTGAAAGACGCGAACCAGACCACCCGCAATGCAGCAATTCCAAAAGCAGAGCGCCGGGTCCTGATGATGACATCTAACGGTGTGGGCCTTGGTCACTTGACCCGTGCTATGGCGATAATTGAACGGTTTCCAACCACAACAAAATCAGCCATTTTCACACTTAGCCAGGGGTTCAAGTTGGCCGTGGAAAAGGGGATACTTACCCAGTTTTCCCCATTCCACCGTTTGTCTGGTGCTGACGTGCAAAACTGGAATTCAGCATTGGCGGAAGAGTTGAAAGACTTTATCGCTTTTTTTCGCCCGGACGTATTGGTCTTTGATGGAAATGTTCCCTACTTTGGGCTGATCGCGGCATTGGACGCATATCCCGAGATAAAACGTGTTTGGTTGCGTCGTGCGTTATGGGCCGAAGGGAGCGACGATCCCGATTTCAACGCGAACAATTTTGATCTTATTATCGAGCCTGAAGAAATATCAGGACGGTTTGATACGGGTCCGACAAAGCGTAATTCCGACGGAAAGGTTGTCGTTCCGC
>JAMOMH010000184.1 GCA_027068675.1 Sedimenticola sp. | reverse complement strand
ATCGCTTCACTGAGATGCACCCTCTCAATCTTCTGGCTATCCGCCAGATCAGCAATGGTACGGGCTAGTTTGAGAATACGGTGATAGGCACGAGCAGAGAGTCCAAGCCGCTCACAAGCTTGGCTGAGGAGATTTTGGCTCACTGTATCAAGAGAACAAAATTGATCTATTTGGCGACTATTTAAAGCATAATTGGCACAGCCACTACGGTTGAGCTGTCGTTGCCGAGCTTGAGTGGTGCGCTGGCGCACTTCAGCACTTGAGGTGTTGTTGCTGTGGTTGGCTTGCATCAGTTGCTCCGCAGGCAGACGTGGCACCTCAATCTGCATATCGATACGGTCTAGCAAGGGGCCTGAGATACGGTTTCGGTAACGGGCAACTTGATCCATACTACAGCGGCAGCGCCCATTGGGCTCACCCAAATAACCACAAGGACAGGGGTTCATAGCTGCAATAAGCTGAAATTTTGCGGGGAAATCAGCCTGTCTGGCTGCACGAGAGATGGTAATCTTGCCGCTCTCTAGTGGCTCACGCAGCACCTCAAGTACACGACGGTCAAACTCAGGCAGCTCATCGAGAAAGAGTACACCATTGTGACTCAGGCTAATTTCACCGGGGCGCGGATTACTACCACCACCGACCAGCGCCACGCCAGAGCAGGTGTGGTGCGGCGCTCTAAATGGTCGCTGCCGCCAATTCTCGACAATGATTGGTTTCCCACTGATAGAGGCAATAGCGGCTGTTTCAAGTGCCTCTTGTTCACTCATCTCAGGCAATATGCTTGGCAGCCGGCTGGCAAGCATGGATTTACCAGTACCAGGTGGGCCAACCATGAGTAGTGAATGCCCACCTGCTGCGGCAATCTCCAATGCACGACGGGCCTGCTGCTGGCCATGCACATCGGCTAAATCGGGCTGTTCACTCTCTGTGGGAAATTGATGCGCAGTGTTCTCTTGATAGGTGGCGAGTGGTGAGGTGCCATTTAGCCCACTGCACACTTCTAATATATGGTTGGCGGGGTGAATGGTTAACCCTTTTACCAGTGCTGCTTCTGCAGCATTAGTCATCGGCAGAATAAGGGCACGGCCACTCTCACGAGCTGCCAATGCCAACGGCAGGATGCTCTGCACGGCTCTTAACTCACCCGATAGGGCCAATTCACCCACAAACTCATATCGACTTAATGGCTCTTTAGGCAGCTGGCCTGAGGCCGCCAGAATGCCGATGGCGATAGCAAGATCAAAACGTCCACCCTCTTTAGGTAGATCGGCTGGGGCGAGGTTGATAGTGGTACGTCTGGCTGGAAACTCAAAGTGGCTGGTTAACAGCGCCCCCCGCACTCGATCTTTGCTCTCACGAACAGCCATCTCAGGCAGACCGACAATAGAGAGGGAGGGGAGGCCGTTGGCCAGATGCACCTCAACGGTGACAAGTGGGGCGCTAACCCCCTCACTGGCACGGCTATAGGTGACCGCAAGAGACATTTAAACCATCCATGGTTGTGTGAGTTTCCCTGTTTATTTGCTGTTTAGCACTTGCTCAAGCTTAACTATCTCTCTCTCTAACTGCTCCAGCTTCTCTCGGGTGCGTAAGAGAACGGCGCTCTGCACATCGAACTCATTTCGAGTCACTAAATCGAGTTTAGATAGGTTGGCTTCAAGCGTGGCTCGTAGGTTGCGTTTCAGGTCATCCTGCAATAGCTGAATGTCTAAAGGAATGTTACCGACAAGCTGTGCAGCTAAATCATCAAGTAGTTTTGCATCAATCATAGAGAGTGAAGATACCAGACTGAGAGGGGTTGTCTACTGTTGAATCAGTGGGTTGTACCTCAAAAAACCCAGTGCGCCTTTTTGGTGCGCTTACTCACTAATCTAGGGCATATCGTTTTCATTGGTTTTTTCACAAAGGCAGTACAAACCACTTATCTTATTGTTATAACAGGAAATATACTGTTTGGCACACGCTGTGCAGTAAAGAGAGGCAAATGGCCGCTGGAGCCAGATGTTTTGTTTAGGAGAAAAGAAGAGATGAAATTAGTTTCTGCTGTTATTAAACCTTTCAAATTGGATGATGTACGTGAACGTCTTTCAGATATTGGCATCACCGGTATCACCGTTGTTGAGGTAAAAGGTTTTGGTCGCCAGAAGGGGCACACCGAACTCTATCGTGGTGCGGAATATGTGGTCGATTTTCTACCAAAAATTAAGCTTGAGATCGCCGTTGATGATTCACTGCTTGAACAGACTATTGAGGCGATCACCAGTGCAGCCAAGACTGGCAAAATTGGTGATGGCAAGATCTTCGTCTATGACCTGCAACATGTCGTACGCATCCGTACCGGCGAGACGGGTGCAGAAGCCCTTTAACACATATTTGTTTTAACTTAGATTTTGGAGAGAATTGTGGACGATATAATTCAACTCGCTTATGCATTGGATACCTTCTATTTTCTGATGTCAGGCGCACTGGTTATGTGGATGGCAGCTGGTTTTTCCATGCTTGAAGCGGGTTTAGTTCGTAGTAAAAATACGGTTGAGATCCTAACCAAAAACATCGCACTGTTTGCGATTGCCAGCATCATGTATCTGTTGATGGGTTACGGCATTATGTACCCAGCCGATGGTAATGGTGTGATCCCCTATCCTGACCTGAGCTTTATGTTCGGTGGCGATAATGAGACAGCCGATGTACTGGCTAGTAATGGTGAAACTTACTACTCAGGCATGTCAGACTTCTTCTTTCAGGTGGTCTTTGTTGCAACCGCTATGTCGATTGTCTCAGGTGCTGTAGCTGAGCGCATGAAGCTCTGGGCCTTCCTCGCTTTTACGGTTGTCATGACAGGCCTAATCTACCCACTACAGGGCTACTGGAAATGGGGTGGTGGTTTTCTTGATGCCGCAGGTTTTAATGATTTTGCAGGCTCTGGTGTGGTTCACCTCTGTGGTGCATCAGCTGCATTGGCAGGTGTCCTGCTACTGGGTGCACGTAAAGGCAAGTATGGCGATGACGGTTCAATTCGAGCAATCCCTGGTGCCAACATGCCGCTGGCCACATTGGGTACTTTTATTCTCTGGTTGGGTTGGTTCGGTTTCAATGGTGGCTCGGAGCTTAAGCTCTCTAATATCGAAGAGGCTAATGCCGTTGCACTCATCTTTGTAAACACCAATGCCGCTGCGGCAGGTGGTGTTGTCGCTGCCCTACTGGCTGCCCGTGCCATCTTTGGCAAAGCTGATCTGACCATGACATTGAATGGCGCCTTGGCTGGTTTGGTTGCCATCACCGCTGAACCATTGGCACCCAGCCCCATTTGGGCCACAATTGTCGGCATGATGGGCGGTGTTATCGTCGTCTTCGCTATCCTTGGCCTGGATAAACTGAAGATTGATGATCCTGTAGGTGCCATCTCAGTACACGGTGTAGTCGGCGTCTGGGGACTGCTGGCAGTACCTATGTCAAATAGTGAAGCCACTTTTGGCGCACAGCTACTGGGACTGGTTGTAATCTTTGCTTGGACCTTTTCAGCTAGTTTTGCCACTTGGTTTATCATCAAAAAGCTCTTTGGTATTCGTGTAAGCGAGGAGGAAGAGTACAACGGTGTTGACCTCAGTGAATGCGGTATGGAGGCCTATCCTGAATTTACCGGCGGTCGAAGTCCTGGCATGTAAACGACCTCTTACAGGTTGACTATATTCAACGGGTGCTTCGGCACCCGTTTTTTTGCGCTATATTAGAGGATATAGGATCTCTATTTTGAGGGATGGTAGCTGTGTGATAAAAATTTTAGTAGCCTTAGCGCTACTGCTAACGAGCAGCCTGCTATGGAGCGCTGTCTATCGCTGGACAGATGCCGATGGAAAGGTTCACTTTAGTGATCAGCCAGCAGAAAATGCAGAGCTGATAAAACTTAAAAAACCACCACCTGTCGCTAATAAAGCAGCCACAACTACAACTGCCAAGAGAAAGCAGCAACAGCAACGACTACTTAATCTCTATCGTGAAGAGCGCGAAGAGAAGAAAAAACAGCGTATTGAAAAGAAGGCCGAGCGAAAAAAGAGAAAGAAAACGTGCATAAAAGCAAAGCGTGAATGGGTGAAATACCGAGACTCCAAATCGATCTATGACACCTCTGATAGTGGCACACGAGAGTACTACTCAGAAGAGAAGCGGGAGAGGTATATCAAATATTTAAAGGGAGAAGTGACAAAATGGTGCCGTTAATCGATGTCTAAAAAAGAGAAGGTGATTACCCCTGCAGCACCCCATGAGCTGACATTTGAATTTGCCATGGAGTTGGCAGATAGATTAACAGCCCAACCGGACTATCTGTCATTAACTGAAGAGTTATTAGCGCAGCTGCAAATAATCCCCACACTTCAGTGTGCCCGTCTATTTGAGGTGCACTGCCTTAGTAGATGTCAGGAATTCAATGCCACCTCCATTGACAACCTGATTGTCAGAGAGGTACTGAATGACTTAGATGAGCCACGCCCATTTAAAGATATCGCCTCACTAAACCGCTCTATTCAAAAAATGGAAGCGAGGGATGACCATGAAATCCCGCTCTCTTTTCAGCAAATTATCCTGCCAATCCCTGGTGAAAACGGCCAGATGCGTGTGCTACTGATTGAGGCTGATGATATAGAGGCTAAGTTTTGGGGGGCCATACATTTTTTATTAAATATTTATAAGAACCAGTCGCTTATATTTGATGAAAAGGAGCGGGATAAACTAACCGGCCTATATAACCGTCAGACCTTTGATGAAAAGCTGGCTCGTGTACTACGTTTCTACCTGAAACGGGCAAATATTGATGGTAGAAAGAGCCATGATAGAAGTTGGTTAGCTATCCTTGATATTGATCACTTCAAAAAAGTGAATGACAATTTTGGCCATCTGATTGGTGATGAGATTCTACTGCTATTTACTCGACTTATGGAGCAATCTTTTAGGCATACCGATATGCTCTTCCGATATGGTGGTGAAGAGTTTATCGTCATATTAAATAATACAGATAGTGAAGGAGCAAAAATAGCCTTAGAGCGTTTTCGCTTAAGCATCGCTAACTATAATTTCCCGCAAGTCGGGAGAATTACCGTCTCAACGGGTTATGTACGGGTAGAGAAGCACTACCTACCAACATCACTCGTTGAGTATGCTGATAAAGCACTATACGCTGCAAAAGACAATGGAAGAGATCAGATTGTCTATATCGATTTACCGGCTATTGAGGCTTTAGCCAATGAGGGCAATATCGAGTTGTTTTAAAACATTTAGACCTAAACTTAAGGCTTTTGGTGAAACACATGGAAGAAAAAAAGCACATTTTAGTGGTTGATGATGAGCAGTTTAATGTAGCCATCCTTGAAGAGCTGCTAGAAGATGAAGGATATAAGATTACACCGGCCTATAGCGGCGAATCAGCGGTTGAACAGTTTAAAGAGTGCCAACCGCACCTTATATTGCTGGATGTAATGATGCCCGGAATTGATGGTTATGAGACCTGTCGCCGTATACGAGCGTCGGGATATGATCAAGTTCCTATCATTTTTCTCTCTGCTAAAGCCTACCTTGAAGATAAGTTAAAGGGGTATGAAGCGGGGGGGGATGACTACATAACCAAGCCATTTACAAATGAAGAGCTTCTTGCAAAAGTAAGCGTGCTGCTGAGTAAAAAACAGCAATTCGAACAACTCGAACAGAGCAGTGCAGAAGCAACATCACTCGCTTACTCATTGATGACCACCTCCTCAAAAGTGGGTTTTATTGGTCGCTTTGTTAGTGAAAGCATGCGCTGCAAAGATGCCGTTGCACTATGTAATCTTTTCTTTAAAGTAACCCAAGAGGGGTTTGGCATGCACGGGTTGATCCGTGTCGTTACTGATGAAGGCGTCCTTCTTGCCAGTGATGATGGCAATATCCGTACTCTAGATAAAGAGATCCTAGAGAACTGCCATGCAGAGGCTAGAATCACCCAGTTTGGTAATGACCGCGCACTATTTTCATGGGGCAATGTCACTCTATTGGTACGAAATCTACGTGAAGATGTTGATACATTGGCCATTCTATTGGACGGCTTCTGTAGCAGCCTAAATACAATAGAGTCCAGAAATGAGATGTTACGCCTAGTTGATGAGTTCCATGAAAAAAACCTACAGCTAAAAGAGCAGGCTATGAAACTGCTCGACGATCTATCTGATGATTTAAGAGACCTGTTTGTCAATAGTGGTGCCCACTCAAACATCTCAGAGGAGGAGGAGACAGCGTTGGTAGGTGTTGTAGATAAAACAGGTGATCGCCTGCATCACCTACTGGCTGATGGCGATGAAATGGAGAAGCAATTATCTGCAGCATTGAAAAAAAATGAGCTGGCAAGTGTTGAGTCAAAGCCTACAGGTGAGCCAGAACTCTTTTAAATATATGGGAGACAGCTAACCAAAGGCTATTGTAAAGCACATCATTGCCTCTTATGAGGCAATGCCTCATTATCAGCGAGGTGGTAAATACCCTGCCTCTAAAACTAATTCCTGCACTGAGTACATCATAAATTAGGGCTACAGAGAGGCATATTTAGCCCCGCCCTCCTATAGAAATCTGCCGATAAATAGCTATTTTATGCTTGTCATAGCACCATAGAAAAAACTTTCATATTCTATTTTAGTAAATAAAATAAAAATATTTTTTGCCCCTTAACCATTCGTATCATACTGTTTTTTATCTCTATTTATAATATTTTAAGTATCCAATAAAATATAAAAAAGCCATGCCACAGGCAATACCTGACTATTTCCCTGTGTTGTACAGGGTTGAACTTTGTGCAATATTTCATGCCGCTCTGCTAGATCATAAAAGATGGGTTAACGATCAATAACCATCTGTTCTAGTCAGGAAATCACCAGTTTTTAAAGCTGTTGCAAACACTGTTTTTGAAGCGGCTGTATATGAGGTAGATCGGGTATGTTAATTGAACCGCAAGGTCGAAGTCTGACAGCGATAAAAAAACTAGAGCGGTCGACAGGCGAGAAGATTACTGACTGCTATCAATGTGGAAAATGTACAGCAGGCTGCCCTGCATCAATGGACCCTCCACCTAGCGTGCTTATCCGTAAACTTCAGCTGGGTATGTTTGATGAGGTGGTGAATGAGCAGTCAATCTGGTCCTGTATGGCCTGCCTGACCTGTTCCGAGCGCTGCCCTAAAAGCGTCAGCCCAGCAGCCATTATTGAGGGGCTGAAACTTGTCCGCCTCCGCAACATGGATCCACAAGTTCATATCGAAGAGTTGGGCCAAGAGTTTCTTGCCCATTCAACCCAACAAGCCGTTGTTAGCGGCTTCCGGAAATTCATCTGAGGAGTATGCATGTCATCCGAAGGTAACATCCGAGTCCCTTACTACCCTGGCTGCACCTTGAAGACTAAGGC
>JAMOMH010000183.1 GCA_027068675.1 Sedimenticola sp. | reverse complement strand
TGTTGTGGTTCCTACCTCGTAATGCGTGAGCCGGAGAAGGCAATGAACCTCTCAAACGGCATCCTTGATGAGGCTGGGGAGTACGGTGCACAGGCGATTGTTACTGCCTGCCCATTATGTCACTCCAATCTGGATAAGTGTCAGAACAGCAAAACATCAACAGAAGATGGCATGCCCATCCTCTACTTCACGCAGTTGTTAGCCATGGCACTTGGGCTAAGCACTGAAAATCATCAGTTTGAAGATCACCAGATCGATCCTCGGCCTGTTATCACAGCCTGCGGCATTGGTTGCAGCGAAAAAAGCGAATAGGAGTTAGCCTGTGGAAACAAGCTCTCAAGATAAACCCATGATGACCGGTGACCGCACCATCCCACCCGAGGGTGCACGTTACATCACTATCCATATTATGGGTCAGGCTTATGAAATACCTGAAACCCTAACCATCCTCAAGGCGCTAGAGTTTGCCGGATTCCAATACAAACGCGGTTGCGGTTGTCGAGGTGGTATCTGTGGTGCTTGTGGCACCTTCTACCGGAAAGAGGGTGACCATACGCTGCATACAGGCCTCGCCTGTCAGACCGTGGCTGAAGATGGCATGATCCTGGCTCAACTCCCCTTCTTCCCTGCAAACCGAGCAGATCACGCAGGCGTTGATAAGGATCTCTCACCCGATGAACAGATCAACACCCTCTATCCAGAGATCTTCCGTTGTGTCGGCTGTGGAACCTGCACCCGCACCTGCCCAATGGATATTGACGTGATGGGTTATATCGCCCACTTCAAACGGGGTGATGTAGCACGTGGTGCCGAGACCTCTTTCGATTGCATTATGTGTGGCCTCTGTGTCAGCCGTTGCCCAGCCAACATCTCACAGATGAATGTCGCTATGGTGGGCCGACGCATCTTTGCCGGTCAGATGACACCACGCTCAGAAGCAACCAAAAGCCGCGCCGATCAGGTGCGTGAAGGTCGCTACGAGCCAGCACTGGCCGAATTAGCCCAGATGAGCAAAGAGGAGCTGAAAGCGCTCTACGTCGGACGCGAACGCGAACCCGATCTCTCCAAGCCAGGCGAGTGGATGCCGGCTGATACGACTAACTTATAAAGGGTAATACCATGCAACACGGTTACACTCCTGAAATGCTAGAACAGATCAA
>JAMOMH010000182.1 GCA_027068675.1 Sedimenticola sp. | reverse complement strand
GCACGAATAGTCTCGTACTCTGCTTCACCTGAGAAACCGCATGCACGGGTACGACCATGAATGGTGAGTGCCTGAACACCGCAATCTTCGGCGATTTTTGCTACCAGCAGGCCGTTGCGTCTCTCTGGGCTCCACCCAGTGCGAATTTTTAGTGTGACTGGCACCTCTACGGCAGAGACGACATGACGTAAAATCTGTTCAATCAGCGCGGTGTTTTGCAGTAGGGCTGAGCCTGCATTGGCCTTGCAGACCTTCTTTGCCGGACACCCCATGTTGATGTCGATAATTTGAGCACCGCGCTCCACATTTAGCGCTGCCGCAGCGGCCATTAAGGTTGGTTCTGCTCCGAGAATCTGCACGGAAATTGGGCCTTTCTCACCCTCATGGTTGAGACGGCGCAGGGTTTTTTTGTGGGTCTGTAGTGCGGATTGAGCTGAAACCATCTCAGAGACGGCCAGTCCAGCGCCCAGTTCACGGCAGAGTTGACGGAAGGGTTTATCAGTGACGCCTGCCATCGGAGCGACTATCAGATTGTTTTCTAATTGATAGGGTCCAATGCGCATCTGTTACCCAAAAAAATGTTGTCTGTTAAATGTTTAGGAAGGGGTATGAATGGTACTCTCATTTTTGCCATAAGCATAGTCACTGAGGCGATAGAGATGGTCTGATTTGTGCCGTTTTATTCCCAACTATTCAGGCAGATTTTTTCTAATATGTAGGCAGTTATCAAAACGCTGTTGATTGATTTTGCCATCCATGACAGCCTGTTTTAATGCGCAGCCAGGTTCAACCAGGTGGCTGCAATCGCTAAATTTGCAGTGGCCCAGATAGGGGCGGAACTCACGAAAGCCCCATTCGAGCTGTTTGGGGTCGATGGCTCCGAGGCGGAAGCTACGCACACCGGGTGAGTCGATTAGGTCGCCCCCTTCAGGTAGTTCGTAGCAGGTGGTGGCAGATGTGGTGTGACGACCCAATCCAGTGGCTTCAGATAGACGACCAATTTGGATCTCCAATGAGGGTAACAGCGCCTTGATAAGTGATGATTTACCAACGCCAGACTGCCCAACAAGTATATTTGTTTCGCCTTGCAGTTGCTCAATTAGCGGGGTGAGTCCATCTGTCTGTTTGGCGCTTATGCTGACGACTTGGTAGCCGATCTTTTCATAGACCATTAGACGCCGACTCATTGCCGAAGCCTGTTTCTCATCAAGGAGATCTATCTTATTTAGCGCAATGAGTACTTTGACACCGATCTTCTCTGCAGCGACCAGATATTGATCGATCAGGTATTCACACGGCTCAGGTTCGGGAGCCAGTACGATGACTAAGTGGGTGATGTTGGCGGCGAGAGGTTTCTCACGTCCACTATAGTCAGGACGGCTCAACTCAGTGGTACGGGGGAGTAGAGCGGTAATCACCCCATGCCCTGTTTCAGTGGCGTGCCAAACGACCCGGTCGCCACAAACGGGGTGGCCTAGGTTCTGTCTCGATAGGCAGAGGTGAATTTTGCCATCGCTATCTGATACGGCCAAGTTGGCACCATGACGGGCGATGATACGCCCCTCTAACGGCTGGTCATCACTCTCTTCCAACGTCGCCTCGGCGCGCTCTTCCAGACGTTGTCTGCGCCGATCCTGAATCTTCTGAATACGCTCTTTCTGTCGATCGGTGAGTCGGCGAGCCATTGGTTAATTTATCCTGCTATCGATATGTGCAATCCGCACCGGTGCAGGTGGGTGGCTATCGTGAAAGGCGGAGTAGAGTGGGTCGGGTGTTAGGGTGTTGGCATTCTCTTGATAGAGTTTGAGCAAGGCGTGAATCATCTTCTCCCCCGATGTCTGCTGGATGGCAAAATCATCTGCCTCAAACTCCTGGCGACGTGAAAAATAGGCACTAATTGGGGTGAGGAAATGAGTGAAAACGGGACTGACTAGTAAGAATAGTAGTAGCGCTGCGGCATCGGATGGTTGGCTAACACCAAGTCCACTATAGAACCAGGATTGGTCGCTCAACCAGCCGAGTAGCCAGAAACCAATCAATGATGAGGTGATCATCATAAATAGCCGGTTACGCACATGTTTGTGTTTGAAGTGGCCCAGCTCATGCGCCAGTACCGCCTCCATCTCATCGGTGTCTAGTGACTCCAGCAACGTGTCAAAAAAAACGATGCGTTTGCTATTGCCAAAGCCTGTGAAGTAGGCGTTGCCGTGGCTGGAGCGACGTGAGCCATCCATTACAAAGATACCGTTGCTCTTAAACCCACAGCGTTCAAGCAGTTGCTCAACACGTTGTTTGGTTTCACCATCATCCAGTGGGGTGAACTTGTTAAAGAGTGGGGCGATAAAGGTGGGGAAAAGCCAGCTAATGAGTAGTGTAAAGGTTACCCAAACAGCCCAGGCGATGAGCCACCAGTATGTCTCCACACTGCTCATCAACCAGAGAAAGAGCAGAATGAGTGGCCCCGCAATTAGCGCACCCAGCAGCATACCGAGTAGTAGATCGCGGACAAAATCTTTAACTGTAGTGTTATTAAAGCCAAATTGGCTCTCAATGCCAAAGGTGCGCCATATAGAGAGTGGCAAGCCGATAAGGCTAGAGATTAGAAAGCAGGAGAGGATAAAGATTAGACCGGTAAGTAGTGGGCCATAGTCAAAATTGCTACAGAACTCAGCTAGCCAGTTGAGACCACCGCCCAATGTCCAGGCTATAAGAATTGCGGCCTGCAGTAGTATATCTATGGTTGCTGGCGTTGCTTTGGCCTGGGTGTAGGCGGCTGCTTTTTGGTGATCCTGTAGAGAAATTTTGTCGCTAAAACGTGGAGGCACCTCATCTTTATGAGCGGCCACATGGTTTTTGTGACGCAGTAGCAGCCAGAGTTCCAGCGCGGTTCCTATGGCCAGAAGTGTGAGGAAAATCAGAGTAAATGTGTGCATGTTTTTAGCATACCGTAGAGTGGCTTGAGTTCGCTACCAAACAACTCACGATTGTTATGTGCATGATGGCATCCTACAATTGTGTTTTGACCACTTCTTAAATTACCGCTGGAGATTTTGATGGCCTTGGATTCGAACAACTTGATCTGGATTGACCTGGAGATGACGGGGCTTGATACCTTCCATGATCATATCATTGAGATTGCGACTATCGTGACCGATGTAGATCTAAATATCCTAGAAGAGGGGCCGATGGTGGCCATCCATCAGCCCGATAGCACTCTCGATATGATGGATGAGTGGAACCAGAAACAACATGGAGGCTCTGGCCTGATTGATAGAGTGAAAAAAAGTACCTTCAGTGCCGCAGATGCTGAGCAGCAGACCCTCGATTTTTTACGCCGCTACCTGCCCAAAGGGGCGTCCCCCATGTGCGGTAATAGTATCTGCCAAGATCGTCGCTTTATGGCTCGCCAGATGCCAGAGTTGGAAGATTTTTTCCACTACCGCAATTTGGATGTCAGCACTCTGAAGGAGCTATCAAACCGTTGGGCGCCTGATGTGGCCAAAGGGTTTAGTAAGGCTTCAAGCCATTTGGCGATGGATGATATTCATGACTCTATTAATGAGTTAAAGCACTACCGTTCTACTTTCTTGCGTCTTTAAGGAAACTTTGAACAAGTCATGATTGTTTTATGCTGGCTGAAACTCAATCGGACTTATTCAATAATTTAGGGTGGCTATATGCCAAACCCCACTCTATTTGTCCCTATGTGTAGGTTTTTGCCAGGAGGTGAATGCAGTTCAAAAATGTTACACACCTTAACTTGCTCACTCAAAATGGGTTAGTCAATCGAGAGAAACTACTCTGCTAGTAGCTGAAGCAGTGCCCATTTTACATGCTCTCTGACAACCTCTGAAGGGTGTTCTCTCTTAGCATTTAAATGGTTGATGACAGTTGCTCCACCTGTGCTATTTCCCAAGCCAATGGCAATATTTCGTAGCCACTGCTCATGGCCAATACGGCGGATTGGCATCCCTTCTGTTCTCTTTAGAAACTGATCCTCTGACCAGTCAAAGAGGTTGATGAGTTGTTCGCTATCTAAACCATGTCGAGGGTTAAAGTCAGACTCGTTGGAGATCTGAGCAAACCGGCTCCACGGACAGGCGAGTTGGCAGTCATCACAACCAAAGATACGATTGCCGATAGATGTGCGAAATTTGACAGGGATCGACCCTTTTAGCTCAATGGTTAGATAGGAGATGCAGCGTCGAGCATCGACCTGATAGGGGGCGACAATGGCTTGAGTTGGGCAGGCATCAATACAGTCGGTGCATTTGCCGCAGTGGCCGGTGGCGGGTGGGTCGATTGGCAGTGGTAGATCGGTATATAGCTCACCGAGAAAGAACCAAGAGCCAGCATTGCGATTGAGCAGGTTACTGTGTTTACCCTGCCAGCCCAGCCCAGCTTTTGCTGCCAGGGGGCGCTCCATAACGGGAGCTGAATCGACAAAGAGACGGTGACCAAAGGGCCCTGTGGCTTCACGGATCTTGATGGCCAACTGCTGTATACGTTTGCGGAGAAGTTTGTGGTAATCACGCCCAACGGCATAGCGAGAGATATATGCTGTGTCGGTATTGTCACGAAGTGCTCTTGCATGCTCAGGCGTTGCAGTTAGGTAGTTCATTCTGACGCAGATGATTCGGATGGTACCTGGATGTAGCTCTTCAGGACGGCTCCGCTTGGTGCCATGCCGAGCCATATAGGCCATCTCTCCATGAAACCCCTTCTCTAACCATGCTTGCAGAGATGACTCTGCCTTTGACAGATCGATATCGGTGATGCCAACCTGTTGGAAGCCAAGCTCTTGGCCCCACTGTTTGATCGTTAAGGCGAGTTGGTCATAGTCTATTGGCTGGTTGTTTTTAGTCATGGCGCCCGTTACATCGGGTCTGTTGTTACAGAGGTGGCCATTATATCTGGTTTTTATTGGCCTTGAATTAAGGGTGGTTTTGAGACACTAAAATGGTGCATCGCTGAGTATATTCACTATATCAGTCAGGAACCGGTGTGGCTGAATGGAATCTTCAGCCCCTTCTGTTGTAAGCCTGAATTTTACCGCTGGATGTGCCACGTTCCCACGTTAGGGAACGTGACGATGTTAGCGTTATTTTGTTGGTAGGTCTGAGGTGGTGGTGCGTGATGCGCGTTTACGCTCGTGCTCTTTGAGAAAGCGCTTACGGATACGGATCGCCGATGGGGTGATCTCTACCAGCTCATCCTCTTCGATAAATTCGAGCGCCTGCTCAAGTGTGAAGCGGATGGGTGGTGTCAGTACGATATTCTCATCGGTACCTGAGGCACGCACGTTAGTTAGCTGCTTGCCCTTTAGTGGGTTGACCACCAGATCATTACTACGAGAGTGGATTCCGATCACCTGCCCCTCATAAACCTCTTCTGCATGTCCTGTTAGAAGGCGACCGCGCTCCTGTAGATTAAAGAGTGAGTAGCCAAGTGCTTTGCCGGTTGAGTTGGCGATCAATGCACCGTTGTGACGTGGGGCGATGCCGCCTTGTTGTGCTGGGCCGTAGTGATCAAATACGTGGTACATCAAGCCGGTGCCTGAGGTGAGGGTCATGAAATCGGTCTGAAAGCCGATCAGACCTCGTGAAGGGATAATGTAGTCGAGGCGTACGCGGCCATTGCCATCTGGCACCATATCACTCAGGTTACCTTTCCGCTCACCCAGAGCCTCCATGATGCCGCCTTGGTGGGCATCTTCGATATCAACAGTCATCTGCTCGTAGGGTTCACACACTTCGCCATCAACTTCGCGGAAGATAACTTCAGGACGTGAAACGGCGAGTTCAAAACCTTCGCGGCGCATGGTCTCCAATAAAATGGAGAGATGTAGCTCGCCACGACCTGAGACTTTAAACTTTTCTGGGTCAGTACCCTCTTCAACGCGCAGGGCGACATTGTGGATCAACTCGGTCTCTAGCCGCTCTTTCAATTGGCGTGAAGTGAGGTATTTACCCTCTTTGCCTGCGAATGGTGAGGTGTTGACCTGGAAGGTCATGCTGACGGTAGGTTCATCGACCGACATAGCGGGTAGTGACTCAGCATGATCATTATCACAGAGCGTGTCAGAGACGTTAGGTGCCGCGATGCCAGCAAGGGCAACGATGTCACCGGCACTTGCCTCTTCAATTTCAATTCGTTCAAGTCCATGAAAACCGTAGATTACTGCGATCTTTTCGCGGCGTTTGTCACCGTCTGGTTTTACCAATGTAACCTGCTGGTTGCGTTTCAAGCTGCCACGGGTGATACGCCCGATGCTGATTGCGCCGACATAGCTGTTGTAGGCGAGTGAGGTGACCTGCATCTGGAAGGGGCCATCTGGGTCAACATCAGGGACTGGGCAGTTGTCGATAATAGCCTGAAACAGTGGAGTCATATCACCTTCACGTACATCGGATTCAGTGCCTGAATAACCATTGATGGCAGAGGCGTAGATGATCGGGAAATCAAGCTGCTCGTCGGTGGCGCCGAGTTGGTCAAATAGATCAAATGTTTGATCAACAACCCAATCAGGGCGTGCGCCATCGCGGTCAATCTTGTTGACGACGACGATAGGCTTCAGGCCATGTTTGAAAGCCTTTTGGGTAACGAAACGGGTTTGTGGCATTGGCCCTTCGACCGCATCAACCAGTAGCAATACAGAATCCACCATCGATAAAACGCGCTCAACTTCGCCACCAAAATCGGCATGGCCGGGTGTATCAACAATATTGATACGGAAATTATTCCATTTGATGGAGGTGTTTTTCGACAGAATGGTGATGCCGCGCTCTTTCTCAAGATCGTTGGAGTCCATGACTCGCTCAACTTCACCAAAGCGTTCGCCAAGAGTACCTGACTGTTGAAGAAGCTGGTCTACGAGTGTGGTTTTGCCATGATCGACGTGAGCGATAATAGCGATGTTGCGAAGATTCTTGATCACAATTGATTCTGCCGAAAGGTTAGAGTTTAAATGAGGGCGCAAAGTATAACGGAGTTACTCCCTTAATGTGCTGAAGAATAGGGGCTAATTGAATTAAATTGAGTGCGCAGAGAGCAGAAGCTCTATTATAAGGAGCTTCTGCAGGGTTATCTAAAATGATATTGCTGATTAATGCAGGGTTTTCAGTTGAACCATGTCAGGTTATTATTTTTGTGCGTGGCGTGACTGATCTTTACTTAGTCGGTATTGCCCCATCGATTTAGTGGCTTGCAGAAGTTCAGCTTCGCCATTTTGTGATACGTTGAAAGTGTATTGTGGTTTTAATGTCTCGTCATCAGCTGAAATACAGTCAAAGCTGAGGGTGTCTGAACTTCTACCGGCCCAGAAACAGCGGTAGAGATGCTCTTCTCGTTGTGGGACAAAGAGCAAGGCTCGACCATTAAAATCAACCACTATTTCAGAGAAAGGTGCGCCACTATTTTCAATGGGTGACCAACTGCCAGCACCAGGGTGTGGGCTACAGCCTGATAAGGCTAAAAGTGCTAGAAGTGATAGTGGTGCTATAAAACAGCGATGGTTGAGCATTGAATTCTCGAAATGGGTTGATGCTAACGTGGTGCTAAATTTAAGGGCTTAGTTAATTCCGTCTAGGATTATAGCGTAAATTAGAGGGTATATAACTGAGTTGTTACAAAAACTCTAACTTGAATCCAGTGACATCCTCACCCGGATCTAGCAGCTCCATTAAAATTTCAATTTCCTGCTTTGC
>JAMOMH010000181.1 GCA_027068675.1 Sedimenticola sp. | reverse complement strand
TCTTCAGCTTCGTTTGGCGTGTCGTGGCTTGGCTCTTTGAGTAAAACCTCTTGCTCTTCAGTATCGGGTTGGGCTGCTCCAGCCTCTATATCATTCTCAACAGAGATGGGGTTATCTGCACTTTCTACCGTGCCATGAAGCTGCTCTTTGCCATTAAAAATTTCACCACAGCGACAGCAACGTACATTACCATTGGCTTGTTCCAGCTGCTTTTTGGTGATGCGGAATAGTGTTTGACAGTGGGGGCATTCGGTGTGCATTAAGACTCACCGTGAAGAAGAACCCAATCCTCCCGGGTCTGTTTGGATAGTTTGGTAAAGTGGGGTTGGTAGGCGCGGCTAACCCTCTCTGCCTGTTCTTGTAGGATGCCAGAGAGGATGATCTCACCACCTGGGTTAACCATGTTGGCTAATTTTGTTGCTAACTCAATAAGCGGCCCTGCCAGGATATTGGCTAACATGATATCTGCCTGGATGTCTGGTGCCTTTTCGGGCAGGGTGATGGTTAGTCGGTCGGCAACGCCATTTTTCTCAGCGTTGTCAGTTGTAGCCTGAAGCGCCTGTGGGTCATGGTCGATAGCCAATACTGATTTAGCACCGAGCAGTAGGGCGGCGACGGCTAAGATGCCTGAGCCGCATCCGTAGTCGATCACTGTTTTGCCACTAATCTCATAGCCATCTAACCAGCTAAGACAGAGTGCTGTGGTGGGGTGGGTGCCCGTGCCAAAAGCGAGGCCAGGATCCAATTTGAGTACAACGGCCCCCTTAATGTCGGGTGTCTCTCCATCGGGACAGACCCAAAGTCGGGAGCCAAATTGCATGGGGTGAAAGTGCTCTAGCCATACCCGTTCCCACGTTTGATCATCTAACCACTGCTGCTCAAGCTGTAGACTAATATCCTGGTTAAGCGATTGGTTGATATGGCTGCATAGTGCATCCGCATCTGCTTCACCATCAAATAGGGCGGTGATGGTGGTTTCATGCCAGAGTGGCTGTTCATCAAGGCCAGGCTCCAGGATGGGTTGATCTCCAGCATCGCCCAATGTGATCGAGAGTGCCCCCATATTTTCGAACAGTAGTTCGATCAATGGGCTCTGCTCTTGAGTGGCGGTGAGCTTGAGTTGAAGCCAAGGCATTGTGTGGTTATAGGCCTAATTTACGCTCAAGGTAGTGGATGTTGGCACCGCCTGTCTTGAAAGCAGCATCACGCATGATCTCTAGCTGCAGTGGGATGTTGGTCTTAATGCCGTCAATTACCATCTCCTCCAATGCCTGATCCATGCGGGCGATGGCGGTATCACGATTTTCGCCATGAGTGATTAGCTTGCCGATCATTGAGTCGTAGAAAGGCGGCACGGTGTAACCGTTATAGATGTGAGTATCAACACGCACACCAGGGCCACCAGGCATGTGGAACTGATCAATGGTGCCGGGACATGGGAAGAAATTTTTTGGATCTTCTGCATTGATTCGGCACTCGACCGCATGGCCGCGTAGTTTGATTTGGTCTTGACTATAGCTCAGAGGTAAACCCGCAGCGATACGGAGCTGCTCTTTGACAATATCGACACCCGTGACCATCTCAGTGACAGGGTGTTCAACCTGGACGCGAGTGTTCATCTCTATGAAGTAGAACTCATCATCTTCATAGAGGAATTCAAATGTGCCAGCACCACGATAGCCAATCTCAAGACAGGCATCAGCACAGCGTTGGCCGATTTTTGCGCGCACCTCTTCGGTGATACCTGGGGCAGGGGCCTCTTCGACCACCTTCTGATGGCGGCGCTGCATTGAGCAGTCACGCTCACCAAGATGGATGGCGTTGCCGTGGGTATCGGCCAACACCTGAATCTCAACGTGGCGTGGGTTCTCTAGGAA
>JAMOMH010000180.1 GCA_027068675.1 Sedimenticola sp. | reverse complement strand
CAGGGGCCTCTTCGACCACCTTCTGATGGCGGCGCTGCATTGAGCAGTCACGCTCACCAAGATGGATGGCGTTGCCGTGGGTATCGGCCAACACCTGAATCTCAACGTGGCGTGGGTTCTCTAGGAATTTCTCCATGTAGACCACATCGTTACCAAAGGCGGCACTCGCTTCAGCTTTTGTGGTGGCAATAGAGTTAAGCAGCGCTGCCTCGGAGTTGACGACGCGCATGCCGCGCCCACCGCCGCCGCCAGAGGCTTTGATGATCACCGGATAGCCAATTTTCTTGGCCATTGCTTTGGTCTTTTCAGCATTATTGCCGAGCGGGCCATCGGAGCCTGGTACGCAAGGTACGCCTGATTCTTTCATCGCTTTAATTGCTGCGACTTTATCGCCCATGATGCGGATGGTCTCCGCCTTTGGGCCGATAAAGATAAAACCACTCTTCTCTACCCGCTCTGCGAAATCTGCATTCTCAGAGAGAAAGCCGTAGCCTGGATGAATAGCAACAGAATCGGTCACCTCAGCAGCACTGATCAGGTTCGGGATTTGTAGATAACTCTCACCTGATGGCGCAGGGCCAATACAGACAGACTCATCGGCTAGCAGTACGTGTTTTAGGTCGCGATCGGCTTCTGAGTGAACCGCGACAGTTTTTATGCCTAGCTCTTTGCAGGCACGCAGAATACGCAGGGCAATTTCGCCGCGATTGGCAATGACAATCTTCTCTAACATGATATGGCTCAGTCGATGATGAAGAGGGGTTGATTGTACTCAACCGGTTGGCCGTTTTCGACCAGAATGCGTTTGATGATGCCACCACGATCCGTTTCGATCTGGTTAAGAATCTTCATCGCCTCAATGATGCAGAGGGTGTCGCCCTTTGAGACTTTTTGCCCCTCTTCAACAAATGATTTACTTTTGGGTGAGGGTGAGCGGTAGAAGGTGCCAACCATGGGCGAGGTGACGGAGTGACCAGAGATGGCTTCTTCAGCTTTTGCCTCCTCTGCAGCAGGTGCAGCTGTTGCTGCCGCTATTGGTGCAGCAGCCACTGGAGCGGCAGCCACAACGGTAGGTGCTATGGCACTAGCGCGGCTGATACGTACTGACTCTTCACCTTCGTGAATTTCAATCTCAGCGATGTCAGACTCTTCGATCAGTTCGATCAATTTTTTTACTTTGCGAATATCCATCTTTAATCAGGTCTCTGTTTGATTATTTATTCTCGGCAAGGTGTCGGATAGCCGCCTGGAGTGCTAGTTCATAGCCCTGTGCGCCCAATCCACAAATCACACCTATGGCGATATCGGAAAAGTAGGAGTGCTTGCGGAAATCTTCTCGCGCATGCACGTTGGAA
The DNA here is from genome assembly GCA_027068675.1 of Sedimenticola sp. Taxonomy (GTDB): domain Bacteria; phylum Pseudomonadota; class Gammaproteobacteria; order Chromatiales; family Chromatiaceae; genus JAKITT01. Next base: position 13,742 of record JAMOMH010000180.1, on the reverse strand, counting down.
AGGTGTACCTCAATAAATGGGATGGCCGTGGCCAACAGCCCATCGCGTAGTGCAACGCTGGTATGAGTGAAGGCTGCTGGATTGATGATGATGAAGGCTGTGCTGTTCTGTTGTCCCTCATGAATCCAATCTAATAGCTGGCTCTCGGCGTTACTCTGCTTGAAACTTAACTCATGCTTGAGTGAGATGGCTAGTGGTTCTAAATTACGCTGAATATCATCCAGCGTTGTACTGCCATAATGTTCGGGTTCACGACTGCCCAACAGGTTAAGGTTGGGGCCGTTGAGTACCAGAATTTTTGCCATTGGCATCTCCAGCGGTCAGTCTAAAGCAGGTGAGGAGGTTGTTTACGCGATTCTGCATGATCGATGGTGTTTTGTCCATCATTGACGCAAGATTGCTTCAATTAGCGTCATGTTACCCTCATAAAAGTGGTTCTATTTTCTCAATAATACGTGTATTAGAGATCTGCCCGATCTGAATATAGATCAGTTTGCCCTGTCTATCAAAGATGGCTGTAAAGGGCAGCCCCTCAAAGCGGTTGCCGAGTTTTTTAGAGATGATCATGTCATTACTGTCGCCAATCAAAATGGGGTAGTTAACACCGATCATCTTGGCAAAACTCTCTACTGTCTCTTTCGTATCAATAGCGATACCGACAAACTGCAATCCACGATCGCCATACTCTTTTTGTAGCTCGATAAACTCAGGCATCTCAGCACGGCAGGGGGGGCACCAGACGGCCCAAAAATTGAGAACAACCACTTTGCCTAGCCAGCTATTTTGGTCTTTCATCTCGCCATTGAGGTTAGGCAACTGGAAGGGGGGGGCTTCCATACCTTTATTAGCAGATGAGTTTCCAGGTAAAAATGCAGAGCTACCCGCCCAGATGGCGGCAGCGAGTAAAATACCGGCAAAGAGGTAGATGAATCTTTTGGATGACTCCATTAGCGCGATGCCTTGTTGATGTTCGCTGTAAACTCATCGGCGTTCATAAAGCCGACCACCCGATAGGGGCGTTGCTCTTCGCCGGCTTGATTGTAGAAGAAGATAGCGGGTGGCCCAGGCATACCAAAATGGCCCTGCAGTAGTGCTTGGTCTTGCTCATCATTCTCAGTGACATCGGCCTGTAGCAGTACATAGTTACTGAGAGCGTTGATCACTTTCTGGTCGCTAAAGGTGTAACGCTCCATCTCTTTACAGGTGACACACCAATCAGCAATAAAATCGAGCATGACGGGTTTGCCTTGGTTGCTGGCGATGGCCACCTCTCTTTTTAGGTCAGCGACACTTTTGATCAGCTTGAAGTTGAGATGCTGACTTTGACTGCTGCTACCGCCACCACTCTGGACGATGCCGCGCAGTGGTTGTACCGTATCTTTGCCACCAGCGGCTGCGCCGACCAGCATCAGGCTGCCGTATATGAGAAGCACAACACCGAGTCCCTTCCACAATTTTGCCCAGCCATGCTCCTCAATTTCAAGCTGCTTGAGTGCGCCCATGTAGATGGCTGAGACGATGAGAAGTATGCCCCACAACACCATTGCCACCGTTGCTGGGATGATGCGTTCGAGCATGACAATGGCAACAGCCAGCATCAAAACGCCAAATACAGCTTTGATGTTATCCATCCAAGGGCCAGCTTTTGGTAGTAGTTTTCCTGCAGATGTACCGATGATGATAACAGGGGTGCCCATGCCCATGCTCAGAGCAAAGAGTGCGAGGCCCCCTAAAATGGCATCACCCGTTTGGCCAATGTAGATCAATGCTCCAGCGAGTGGGGGGGCGACACAAGGGCCGACGATCAATGCTGATAGAAGTCCCATCACCGCAACACCTGCGTAGGAGCCACCTTTCTGTTTATTGCTGATGTTGCTGAGTTTGCTCTGCCAACTGCTGGGTAGTTGTAGCTCATAGAAGCCGAACATCGATAGGGCTAATAGTACAAAAAGTGTAGCAAAAGCGGAGAGTATCCACGGGTCTTGAAATGCAGCTTGGATGTTGGCCCCAAAGAGCCCAGCAAGTACACCGATAATGGTGTAGGTGATCGCCATTGCCAGTACATAGATGAGTGATAGGGTGAAGGCTTTGGTTGTGGTGATTTTATCGCCCTGACCCGCAATGATGCCAGAGAGAATTGGGATCATCGGGAAGACGCAAGGGGTGAGGGATAGCAGTAGCCCAAGACCAAAAAATGTGGCGATAACTAGCCAAATACTACCGCCTGCCAGGGTGTTGGTAAGCTGATCTGTCTCAGAGAAAACAGGCTCCTCTGTAACAACCATTACTGATGATGTGGTTGTTGGAGTTGTAGTGTTGGCGGCATCCATTGCTGGCAGGCTGAGAGGGATGCGCTGTTTAACTGGAGGATAACAGAGGCCTTGGTCGGCGCAGCCCTGATAACGGACAAATAGTGTGATATCTGTTGCAGCGGTATTGGTGCGAATCAGGTCAACGGTGAACTCAACATCATCATGGTAGATCGCCATGTCGCCGATGGTGCCATCGGGACGAATGGTATCAGCCTTGATCTTTGGTGTAGGCAGTTGATAGTTGCCAATGGTGACGCCATCAGCATCTTCTAGACTAAATTTTAGCTCTTGTTGATAGAGAAAGGTGCTCTTTGCAATTTTCCAATAGAGGCGTAGCTGTGTAGCGCTCTCTACTGAGGCGGTAAATTGGTAGGCCTCCTCTGCTGAGAGAATGCGATCCTCTTCACCAAAGCTGAAACCAAAACTGGAGAGTATGGATGGTGAGCTATTTTGCTCTGCCTGTACCCCTTGCAACATCAGGCCAAACAGCAATAGGGTTAAGATTTTTAAGATTTTTTTGTGCATTCAGTTAACCAATTCAGATAAGCGGGCAGACCATCCTCTACAGAGACTGCGATTATTTCAGGAAGTTCATAGGGATGCGCGGACTTCAGACACGTTTCAAGCGCTGAGTAGGCGTGTTGTGTACTTTTTATCATCAGCACCACTTCATCCTCTTTTTGTAGCGCCCCTTGCCACATATAGAATGATGTTACCGGTGTGCTGATAGTGATACAGGCGGCCAGCCTCTTTTCTAGTAGTGTTGTGGCGATTATTTCGGCACACTCGCGGCTAGGGCAGTTGCAGAGGATGAGTTGGGCAGAGGTCGGCATCGCGCAACCATACCTTATTACATAGGCTCTCTTCTACTCATCATCACAATGGCTTGTATTCGGCCTTGTTTGCCCTTACTTGATATACTCACCCCTTTTCGTGGCTGCTATTGGCAGTCATCATCTATTTGATAGAAACTAGAGATATGAATCCTGCCTTTATCTTTTTAATGTTTTTTGTCGGTATCCCCGTTATCGAACTCTATTTTATGATTGAAGTTGGCTCAGTGATTGGTGCCATCTCAACTATATCACTGGTGGTTTTTACCGCTGTATTGGGTGGTTTGATGGTGCGAATGCAGGGCTTATCAACCATGATGCGTGTGCGGGAGATGGCGGGGCGAGGAGAGGTTCCTGCTGTGGAGATGATGGAGGGAGTTGTACTGCTGATCTCCGGTTTCTCGCTACTACTACCAGGTTTTTTTACGGACACGATCGGTTTTTTGGCTCTAATTCCCCCGCTACGACGTGCCATGATTCTCTGGTTTCTTCAACGGTCGAGTGTTATCCGGCCCGCCTACAGAGCAGAGCCTAAAAAGAGGAAAACATTGGATGCCATTGAAGGCGAATATCGACGAGAGGATGATTGATATGGCGCTATCAGATGCTTCAATGAGAGTTGAGTTTGTCGAGCAGACAGCCAAAACACATTGGAATGGCCTGCAACGTCATTTTGCCCAAGGTGTCCTGTTTAAGGTGGTCGTCGGTTTGGATCTGGTCGATGTTGCGGTCAAAATTGCACAGGATGATAAGGCGGCAGTCGAAGCGTGGATGAATGGCGGACAACTGACTCAAGTGACAGCCGATGATGCAAAGGCTTGGTTAGAACCAGACCCGCTTTTATGGACGGTGGTGACAGCACCTTGGGTACTGGTTCAAGAGGTTGTGGAGCAAGATTAATAGCGCTTTAATGTTTGATTTGCCGTTAAAATTTTATGCCGTTTAGTAAAATAAATGGGCTTTTAGGCGCTGAGAAACAGTAGGTGTGGGATGTGATTGCTCAAGCCCGTAATGATGAAAAGGCAATGTCCGCGCGCTATGCAAACTATTGAAGCTGAGCCCCATCATCACTGGGCGGTCTATATTTTACGTTGCAGTGATAATACGCTCTATACCGGCATCACGACTGATCTTGTGCGGCGTGTTGATGAACATAATGGTGATGATAAATTAGCTGCGCGTTATACCCGCTGTCGTCGGCCGGTGGAGCTTGTTTACTCAGAGAGATGTGATGATCGGAGCCTTGCATCGCAGCGTGAATATGTGATCAAACAGATGAAACGAGCAGAAAAAGAGGCGTTGATTGCCTGTTGCTAACGGCGACGTATGAGGGTAGTGAACGGTTTAAAGCGTAGCAACATTAACAGTAGAAAGATGAAGAGATAGCCCCCAGGGTTGAGCAGATCTGCTTTAACCAGCCACATATAGTGCAATACGCCCCCCAAACCACAGAGATAGACTAGCTGGTGTAGTGTTTTCCATGCTCTTCCCATCCGCTTCATCATATAGTTGTTTGACGTGATGGCCAGCGGCAGTAGCAATAAAAAAGTGGCAAAGCCAACGGTGATATAGGGGCGCTCAATGATATCTTCCCAGATATCAGCAAAATAGAGACCACGGTCGAGTATTAGATAGATAAGAAGATGTAGTAGGGCGTAGAAAAAAGCATACAGCCCTAACATGCGGCGTAATCGCCGAGGAGCGTGCCAGCCACTTAGTGTGCAGAGTGGAGTGATCGCCAGTGTGATGAGCAGCAGGCGTAGTGCCCATAGACCACTCTGATGCGTTAGCATCTCTACTGGATTGGCACCCAGTTGATCGTTCAGCGTCAGCCACGCCAGCCATCCGGCAGGCGTTAGAGAGAGTAGGAAAATGGCTACTTTTAGCATCAAAAATATTTTTTCAGATCCATCCCTTTATATAGATGTGCAACCTGATCGGCATACCCGTTAAATGGTAGCGTTTTCTGTTTACCCCAGGCACCTAAACGACGCTCTTTGCTTTGGCTCCAGCGTGGGTGGCTGACGGTTGGATTGACGTTGGCGTAGAAACCGTACTCTCTCGGTGCGCTTAGATTCCAGGATGTCTTGGGCTGTTTCTCAACAAACTCAATTTTGACGATTGATTTGATGCTTTTAAAACCATATTTCCAAGGAATTACCAGGCGTATCGGTGCACCATTCTGCATCGGTAGCTCTTTGCCATACATGCCGATGGTTACCAGTGCGAGAGGGTTGGTTGCCTCATCAATATGCAGCCCCTCAACATAGGGCCAGTCAAGCGTATTGCGATTTTGCCCGGGCATTAGGTCTGGGTCATGCAGTGTCTCAAAACGGACATACTTGGCACGTGAGTTAGGCTGGAAACGCTTGAGTAGATCGACCAGTGGAAAGCCGACCCAGGGTACTACCATCGACCATGTCTCTACACAGCGCAGGCGGTAGATGCGCTCCTCCAATGCATGCGGTTTGAGAATATCCTCAAGCGTGTACTGGCCCGGTTTATCGCATGCACCCGCAACAGTCACCGCCCACTTTTTTGGCTTTACTTTTGAGGCGTATTGGCTTGGGTCACTCTTGCCTGTGCCAAACTCATAGAAGTTGCAGTAGCTGGTGGCGTTGTCATACGTGGTGATCTTCTCATCGGTGCTAAAATGGCTGGCTTTTAGGTTGGGATAGCTCTCAAGCGTGACGGATGCCTCTGCCTTCTGATGGCCAAAAAATGAGGGTAAGAGCAAGCCGCCAGCCATGAACCCTGCGCTCTGTAGTAGTGATCGCCGGTTGAGATAGTGGCTTTCGTTGGTGATCTCAGAGGGCTTAATATCGGGGCTATTTTTTATCAGCATGAGTTGATTCACTTAACTTTAAGGTATGTTGTATGTTGAGTATGGCAATTGGAAGAGAGATATGTTCCCGTGAGATTGAAGCATGATACTTGAACAGATAACACGATGTTGACCATTACACACCAGCAACTAAAAATATTAGCAGCACTGCTCTGGCTGATCGGTGGTGTGGTTCTCCTGCTTAAGGCGGCCGCACTATTGGGTGAGGCGTGGCGACTTGATCCTGCACTATTATGGCTTGGGGTGGCTGTTGCTGTAGGTGTATCGATTGGCATCATAAAGGTTAAATTTATTTTTCGACATGTGTGTAGAAAAAACCTGTTGCGTATTGACCAGCTAGAGAAGCCAAAGTTGTGGGCCTTTTATCGACCACAGTTTTTTATATTTCTAGCGCTAATGATCTCAATGGGGACAACCCTGTCACAGGCGGCGCAGGGCGATTATCCCATGTTGATTGCGGTTGCAATTTTGGACTTGAGTGTTGCCACCGCACTATTGGGTAGTAGCCCCATTTTTTTACGCCAGCTGCGATAGTTTGTTACTGCTTACTAAGAAAGCCGTTGATATTACAACAACTAGGGTTTCAATAATCACCACACCAATTTAGTTCAAACTTCTGCGCATGTTCACGGTGTAGATGGTAAAGAGCCAACTCTTGGCCTTATCAGCCTTACAAAATTAGAACAATCTCAGCTTAGATTTCAGCTGAGCTTTAGCGAACCTTATTCTTTAGTTCAGCCTGGTTTATTCAGCAGTCCCTTCGTTGCTAATTGCCACCTTAAATAACTTAATTAGATGTCTCATTACTCCAGTTTTCCCTGTGGGTTTTTTTAGTCATTGCCTTCTAATTGAATGTGTATAATGAATTCCTACTATTTACGAGTAATCGATATAAATAGTCAGTGGTTACCTTATTTGCTGTGGGGCCTCTCCTAATTATTTTATTTATAAGTACGGGATAATAAACGCAAAACCGGTTTTTAGTAGGGTTTCTATGCAGAGATAATTATTTTGTTATGTGGTCTTGTTGTTTTTGATGGTAATGATGGTGGATGCGCAAGGGAGTCTATTTATTATCATATTATTTAATATAGCGATTACCCATATTTATAAGGGTAAATACCGCAATTACAAGTGATAGTAATTACTACTTAATTGGTATGTGGTGGTGTTGGATACTACTTAATTATTGATCTAAACCATTGACCACTTTGCAGTAATAACCATAAACTTTTACCCGAACATTAAATAAGCTTCTAAATATGTATGGCCAGCTTTTCTTGCATTGGTTATTTCTAGATATTATTTAATTGTGGATATTTAAATTTATTAGTGATTAGTCGAGTAATTCGATTGGTTAAATAAAATAAATCTGAATGCATATTTAATTTGTTTTTAGTGGTGGTATTTAATATCTATTGCTATTGAACAATTGCATTAATCGGGTGGGGTTTATGGCAGAAACACACAATGACGAGAGTGGTAAGCGTCATCACCGGGACTACGGAATTCAAACGCCGGGTACAAAAGGTGTTCCAGGTACCAAGCGTTACGCAATGGCAATTGATCTCAGGAAATGTATCGGTTGTATGTCCTGCGTGGTTGCATGTAAGGCAGAGTTTGGTACGCCGTTAGGTGTATGGCGTACTTGGGTTAAAACAGCTGATAAGGGGGCATATCCAAATACAACACGCGTGTTTATGCCGCGCCTCTGTAATCATTGCGATTATCCTATCTGCGTACGTAACTGCCCAACTCAGGCAACCTATAAACATGAAGATGGCTTTGTATTACAGCGTTACAACCGCTGTATTGGCTGTCGTACTTGTATTGTTGCCTGCCCATACAATGCTCGCCATCTCATTCCTTTAAAACGTACTGACGGTAACCTACCAACCTTGGTGGTTGATAAATGTACCTTCTGTATTCATCGAGTGAAGAAAGGGTTGTTGCCCTCTTGTGTTCAAACCTGTGTGGGTGGAGCAAGAATTTTTGGTGATATGAATGACCCAGATAGTGAAGTTGCAAAACTTTTAGCCAAAGAGAAAGTTACGGTGCTTAAACCATCTTTAGGGACTGAGCCCGCTGTTTTTTATATTGGTGGTGACTTCGAAATCATGAGTGAAAATAAGAGTTACACCAATAGAACGACCCAGCTGAAGGAGGAGTTTAATACCTTTAAACGCAAGCATCCTGGTGATGCATTTGGCGACATCGTAGAGGGTGAATCAACGATGTACTGGGTTAAGAAAAACATGGTCGATTTTGTTGCTGAAATTCCGCATAAAGCGGGTGAAGTTGGCAAAATCATCAAAAAACTAATATTCGGCTAAGGGGGAATTTAAAATGGATGAGAGTGTAATCATTTCCAATGCTTTCCACCATGCGCCATGGGGAACGCCAATTACGATCTACTTCTGGCTAGTGGGTGCCAGTGCAGGATCTTTTGTTATCTCCAGCTTTGGCTGGGTATTTGGTATCAAGCGTTATAAACCGTTGGCACTAACTGCCTCGTTTATGGCAATTTTTCTATTAATGATCGTGCCTGTATTGTTGATCTGGGACTTAGGTCAGCCATGGCGCTTTTTTTATCTGATGTTGCCGGGTTATTGGCATAGTACAGCACCCATGTCTTGGGGTTCTATTTTGATCCTCAGCTATCCTGTCTCGATGATGGTCTACTGTGTATTTGTCATTAAAGGCAATGTTACTTGGGCGCGTGCCACAGGAATTTTGGCCATTGTGCTGGCGCTCTCTACCCACTGGTATACCGGTGTGGTTATGGAGCTGAACCCAGGACGTTACATCAACCATACGGCATTGGCTCCTCTGCTCTTCCTTACGGGGGCGTTTATCTCGGGTATTGGCGGTCTACTGCTGGTGCTCTGGATACAGAACTTTTTCCTTTCAGCAGAGAAACGAATCAGTTGGACGCTGATGTCAGAAATGGCGCAGTACATGATGTACGGCATCGTATTCGATATCTTCTTGCTCTGGCTTGAATTTATGCAGACGCTTTACGGCAATGACGGTGAGTATATGGGACATGCAGAGGTTCTGATGAATCTGTTCAGCTTCCCCTATATCTGGCTCGAAATGGTCATTGGTTTGTTGATTCCGCTCCTGCTCTTGGTCTCTCCCATCAAACACAACAAAGTTGTGATTCTCGCTGCCTCAGCCATGGTCGCCTTCGGCGTCTACGGTATGCGGATCTGGTGGGTGATGGGTGGTCAGTTCATACAAACATTCTATTGATTAGGGGAGTACGAATAGTGTCAGAAATAAATAGACGAGACTTCCTGAAGGTGGGTGCGACAGCCGGTGCTGTTGCAGCGTGTCCCTCAGTTGTTCAAGCGATGGAGCTGAAGCTTGGTGGGGCAGATTTCCACCAGATCAGAACATTCCATGAACGTGAAAAAGCACCTTATGCATGTACCCTCTGCCCATACGTTTGTGGTGGTTTCACTTATGCAGAGAATGGTGAGGTTCTAAAGGCAGAAGGTGATCCAGACCATATCGCAACACGCGGTAAATTTTGTGGCAAAGGGCAGGCATCACTCTTTAGTGCTGCCGATCCAGATCGTATTCTTTCACCGCTTAAACGAGCAGGTGCTCGTGGTGAAGGAAAATGGGTTGAGATTAGCTGGGATGAGGCGATTGCCACCATTGCTGAACGTGTGAGTGCTGCATTGAGTAGTGATGCCAATAGCATTGTCTTCAATGAAGGTGCCTTCCGAGAGGGAGCAGGTGCACGCTTTATGGATACATTGGGTTCATCCTCTTTGATCCGTAGCCGCACACCATCCATTGGTAATAGTGCTAAACAGGCTGCATTGCAGAAGATGCTGGGCGCTGAGTTTGCATACCCTGACCTGGAAAATACTCGGTATGTGCTCAATTTTGGCTCCAATATTATGGAGACAGGCATGCCGCTCGCATCACGACTAACGGATGGTATTGTTAACAACCGCCTGAAGATAGTCACCTTTGATGTGCGTCTATCGCACACTGCTGGTAAGAGTGATGAGTGGATCCCCGTATTTCCTGGTAGTGATGGCTTAATTGCACTGGCTATGGCCAATGTGATCATGCAAGAGGGTTTGGCTGATACCGCTTTTATTGATGCTTGGACCAACACCACCAGTGCTGATCTTGCTGAGCTGTTGAAGGCATACACACCTGCAATGGCCGCTAAGGCAAGTGGTGTTGCTGCTGCTGATATCACACGCATTGCTATTGAATTTGCTAAGTGGAAACCGGCGGTTGTCTTCAGCCAAAATGGTGTCAGTTCACATCTAGGTGGTATCGATGCTGAGAGCGCTTGCACGTTGCTCTCTGTCATTACCGGCAATATCGATAGTGAAGGTGGGCTTTGCCTGCCAAGAGAGTTTGATATTGCAACACCACAGCCAGTACCGGTGAAGCTTGCAGCCTCTGTCACTCACAACATCACCTTCCCATTTGATGTGAAAACCGGCGTGAAGAGGGTTTCTGTACTGTTTAACCATATGAGCAATCCAGCCTACTCATCACCTGCCAGCAGCTTCTGGCGTGAGGTGTTGAAGGATAAAAAACTGATCCCATTGATAGTTGATTTCACCCCCTTTATGAGTGAAACCTCAGAGTATGCTGACATCATCCTACCGGATGTTGTAGGCATTGAGCGTCATGATGTTGTCAGTAGTCCTACAGCGCTGCTGCCATGGGCCAGCATGAGTGTTCCAAAAGTAGCGGTTCGTGGTGATGCAAAAGATGTGCGTGAGACGCTGAAGGCGATTGTTGAAGCGGTTGATAGTGATGGCTCACGTGGCATGAGGCCGTACTGGGCTTTCTCCAATGCAAAAGATTGGGTTGAGCAGAGTGTTGCTGCAACACCCGAGTTGAAAGAGGGTTACAAGAAACTCAAAAGCAAAGGTCTCTGGCCACTGTATGGGAAAATAGACCCCAATACCCGAAAAATTGTAAAAGGTGGTAAAGAGGTTAAGGGGGCTTTTGGCACCTACAAAACCTCAGGTTTTGCCACTGAAACGGGCAAGATTGAGATATCTACACCTACTTGGCAGGAAAATTCACACCTAGCAAATATCAAAGAGGGTGAGTTTGTTCTGAGCACCTTCAAGGTGAGCTATCACAGTGGTTCACAGACAACCAATCTGAAAGTGCTCTCTGAAATGTGGCACTCCAACCCTCTCTGGATTAATAAAACGGTGGCGAGGAAGCTGGGTATTTCAGATGGCTCATTGGTGCGAGTCACCAGTGAGGTGGGTTATCTGGTGACGAAGGCATGGGTTACCCATGGCATTCATCCGCAGGTGGTGGGCATCTCCACTTCAGTGGGGCGCACCTCCTATGGTCGAGTGGCATTAGCCGATCCAACAGCTATCGCGACATTTGCCAAAGAGGAGCAGCGTGATGCTGATCTTGAAGGTAATCTCTGGTGGCGTGATCAGGGTGTCAACCCGAATGACATCATTCCATTGGCAGTTGACCCAGTGAGTGGTATCCAGGCCTGGAATAACACCGTAGTCACTATTGCGCCAGCAAAAGATGGTGATATTTATGAGGATATTCGTGTTGATAATGTCAAACACCTTGCCATCTATAAAAAGTTGATGGGGTAGAGTTGATATGCGATCAATTACAAAAAAATGGGGGTTAGTCGTTTGAAAAACCTAAAATTATTGTCCGCTGCTGGCATCGTTATCCTGATCATTCTATTTTCAGGGTTGAGTTGTACCAGTGACCGCTTTACTCGGATTAGTGCTTGTACTGTTTGTCATGAAATTTTTGTTGATGAGCAGGAGTACGCACCGCTGGGTGATGTCAGTCTTGATCTTGAAGACTATAAACCGACTGAGAAATTTGAACCGGGTATGTTTGATGTTTCTGTCGGTTGTGCTGAGTGTCACGCCTACCCATACGAGGAGTATAAAGAGTCAGCTCATTATGATAATGACCTTGATGTACGTCCCGGTTGTGTTGGTTGTCATGAGCCACACAGTGTCAGAGAGTTCTTACACTGGAAATTTTTCTATATAAACCGTGGTGTTCTAGATGAGTCACCTTTCCATGCTATCTCTAGAACACTAAGAGATATTCCAGAGTGGGAAGAGGAGTTACGCCCTAAATTGGCGGTCCGTGTTCGTGAGCAAATGGTCGAGGATCAGAGTGAAGCGTGTCAAGTCTGCCATAAGACAGAGAGTGAGTGGTGGCAAGATATTAATTCACACAAGACCATGAAAGAGAAGGGTAAAAGCTGTATCCATTGTCACTACAATTTAGTGCATGGTGAGGTTGAATGGCCTGAGATGGAAGAGTAGTTGTAGTGTTAGTCGGTAGTCGTGTTTGTCTCTACTACCGACTTGTTTAATGAAAAAATAATTTGGAGTTGAGTATGAAACTGAAAAAATGTATGCCAATCGCTATAGCACTGTTAAGTGTTAGTCTGTTTTCAACCACTACAATGGCAGCTTCTGCCCAGGATCAAGTTCCTGCTGCTGCTAAATCAGTAACCAACCCTGTTGATGCTGAAATTGACATGAAAACAGTTAAGAAAAAACTCTATAAACGCTGTAAAAATTGCCATGGTAAGAAAGGTGATGGCAAAACTGCAGCTGCTAAAGATATGGATGTTAAGCCACCTAACTGGGCTACTGGCTCTGATTTGACTGATGGTGAGCTTTACTGGCTCATTATGAATGGCAGTAAGGATACTGAGATGGTCGGTTATGAAAACCACAAAAAGAAAAAGAAGCGTTTGAATGCAGAAGAGGCGTGGACTTTGGTTCACTACATTCGTGCATTTGCTAAATAAATTAGAGTAGTCAATGTTAGAAAAGAGGGGGCTGTAAAGCCCCTTCTATTTCTAGCTATTAAGCTAATTTTAGAGTGGTGTGAGTTGTTTCTAATTTACTCGAGTACAATCTGTTTTTGTATCTTGGCTCAACAAAGATGAAGTCAATAGCGTTGTAGTAGTTGGGTAAATCAGTAGCGAGTTGGATCGTTACAACAGCATAATAATTTCCGCAGGGGTTGAAACTATGGTTAAACGTAGAACCATTAGATTATTAACATTGGCGCTACTATTTGCGTCACTTTTGGTTGCAGGTTTTGCCTGTACCACAAAAAATGCAAAGATGGATGAGGCAGACGCATCTGCGGAAGTTGAAACGTCAGAGGGCACGGTTGTTGTTAATGAGGTTGGTGATGTTGCAATAGAAGAGCCGGCCACTGAAGAGATTGTTGAGGAAGTAGCTGCTGCTGTTGAGGATGTCGCTGAAGAGGTTGTTGCTGAGGTAGAGGTCGTTGAAGAGAGCGCTATTGCTGAAGAGGAGATGGTCTCAGAGGTCGCTATTGCTGAAGAGGAGGCTATAGAATCTGGTGAGGTGGTAGAGATCGGTGAAGATGGCTTCGACACCAAGGGTAATGTTCAGGTTGTCTATGGTGATATTGTGATGATCCGTACTGAAGAGGCGATGAGAGATGGTGAGGTTGAAGCTGTTGTCTTCCCTCATTGGTTTCACCGAATTCGTTTTCGCTGCAAAGTTTGTCATGAAGATACCTTTATAACAGGCAAAGGCGAGAATAGTATCGACATGGAGATGATTAGTGCTGGTGAATCTTGCGGTATGTGTCATGACGGTAATATTGCATGGGATCCGCTTGAGTGTGAAGCGTGCCACTTCTACTCATGGGAACAGCTTGATGAAGAGCGTCAAGCGAAAGATGAGCTGGTTAAGTTAGAGGCGACGA
>JAMOMH010000179.1 GCA_027068675.1 Sedimenticola sp. | reverse complement strand
GGTATGTGTCATGACGGTAATATTGCATGGGATCCGCTTGAGTGTGAAGCGTGCCACTTCTACTCATGGGAACAGCTTGATGAAGAGCGTCAAGCGAAAGATGAGCTGGTTAAGTTAGAGGCGACGAGTGCTAAAAGCAGCCTGTTTGCTGGTCGTAGTGGACGAATGGCGGGTAAAGGGGATGGCAAGAAAAAATCAGGCACTGCTTTCAAATGGGGTGATAGTTGGCAGCCACGTGCCTTTAGGTCTGCTGGTCTTCCAAAAGATAAATATGGTCTGATTGACTGGATTAAATTGACAGAAGATGGTCTTGCCTTGCCGCAAGGCTCACTTGACCCAAAAGATCCACTCTATGAGTCACCGGTTCATTATGTCTTTGATGAAGATGGTGAAGAGGATATTGAAGATATTGTTATCCCTGTAAAGAGTGAATCAATCTCTGCGGTGCTCTACCCACATACCACGCATACATGGTGGTTGAAGTGTAAGAGTTGTCATCCAGCACGTTTTGATCGATCAGCGGGTGATACTGAGATGACCATGAAGGATATGGGCAAAGGACTCTACTGTGGTGAATGTCATGGTAAGGTTGCCTTCCCTCTTGAGGATTGTAACCGTTGCCACAACAAGGAGCGTGTAGAGAGCTGTAAAGCTAGTGAGAACTGCACTTACTAATATCGTTATTTAGTACACCTACACGTGGTATGGGATGGCCAGTAAAACTGGCCATCCCTTATATCGTTAGGGTATGAGGTTTGCATGAATGCTGGGTTATTAAAATGGGCAACTGCCTGCCTACTAAGCCTGTTTGTAATGGTAGCTTTTGGTGATCTTGTTGCAAAAGAAGCAGATCTCTTGCCAAAGGGGATGACCCCCAAAAAACTCCTGAAGTCGGTAACAAGAACGTACGCCTATATCAATAAACGCCTCATGTCTGAGAGCGCATTAAAGAAAATTAAATCTAGTGGTAATGAGAAAGCGGTGTCTCATGTCAATGAAGCCCTTCTTATCAGAGACAGGATTGCTATCCAGATAAATAATAAAGAGTATGAAACGGCCTATTTTGAGTTGAAAAAACTCAATGTGGCAATGGGAAAAGCGCTGAAATTATCCCGCAGTGGTGCACGTGAAATAATTGAACTAAAAAATAAAATGGAGAGTGCAAAAATCATTAATGACACCTATATCAATCGAGCAAGGAAGAGAGATATTAGTGTTGATAGTGGTAGTGACGCTTTCGCTATATATAAAGCTGCGATGAAAAAACGTGTTGAGGCTTCAAAGCAGAGAAAGGCAAAAAAATATGGTGTAGCAACGGCGAGTTATAAAGAATCGACTCGTCTATTAATACAGTCGATCAAGAAAGCTAAAAAAACTGAGTGAATAGTAGGTTGAATGGATTGTAACGATTACGATTAGCTTGACATGGGAATTGGTGATGAAAGCATTTAAAGTTTTAAGTTTAGCTAGGTCAGTAATGCTTATTGCAGCTCTCCTGTCTCTGTTCTTGGTAGTGACCTCTATTACGGCTGCTGAGTCTGAGTTTCGGCAGCAATTTATCTATAACTACAAAACAATGAACTTCTCTGCTCAGGTTTTGCTCATCGAACAGAGTGAAACGATCATGCTTGATGAAATTATCAGTCTTACCAAGGATGCGATGGCAAAAGATGTTGGCTTTGGTCAACGGATGCATTTATTAGATGCTGCGAGTGCAATGGTGAGTGGCTACACACACTATGTCGGCACCAACCGGAAGCTGAAAAAAGTTAAAAAACGGGTTGATAAGCTGATTGCAAATGAGCTTAAAAAAGAGAAGGCGAAGAATGCTGAGCTGATGAAATGGAAAAAAGAGGAGCGTTTCCTCGGTAATTTCATTATGAAAGCAAATATGAAAGAGATGGAAAAAGCGGGGTTGCCGCCGGTTATTTACCCGCATTGGGTTCATCGAATTTGGTTTGAGTGCAAGGTGTGCCACAACGATATTTTTATTATGAAGAGATGGCGCAATGATATCTCACAAGAAAAAATTGTAGCTGGTAAACAGTGTGGCGTTTGCCATGATGGTAAGACCGCCTTCTCTGCTGAAGAGAAGTGTGAGCGCTGCCATATGGGGGGACTTAAAGAGGCAAAAAGGTTGCATGATGTTGATCATGTTGACTATGAGAAAATTTCAAAAGTAGCAGATAAACTCGGTGCTGAATGGAATGTTGACCGCCTGCCGGATGGAAAAATACCTGTTGATCGCTTTGGTTTTATAGATTGGTTGCAGTTGAAAAGATTAGATATTTTTAAACCGATTAACTCGTTGGATGGTCAATATGAACCTGAAATAAGAGGGAATCAGATTTACTTTAAGGCGAAAAGCAAAGTAAAAGATGTGCTATTTGATCATGAGATTCACTCTAGTTGGGTGAAGTGCTCATCGTGTCACCCAGAAGTTTTTAGTGAATCATTAAAAAATAATGTGAAGATGGTTGCCATGTCTAAAGGTAAATTTTGTGGGCATTGTCATGGCAAAGTCTCTTTTACCTTTGCAGATTGTTTGAGATGCCATAGTCAGCAAAAAGATACACGCCAGGATGGGGTGTTATTGCACGTCGGCAAGAAGAGAGAGATGAGGGAAAAATGATCAAATATGCCAATATTTTAAATGAGTAATAGAACCCTATGCAGGAAATTATCAAAATGAATAGATGTGAAATAAAGTTATATGAATCGCTGGCCAAATTAGCCGTTAAACAGTTGGCATTTATAGGGAGCCAGCTTGAGTCAGACAGTGGGCGGTTGTCAAAATTTATATTTGTTTACCGCAACAGCAGAATCAAGCGTCTATTAGAAAAGCTTTGGCAGTGTAAAGAGGGTGCTAATAACGAGAGCGCTGGAAAAGAGGTCATGGATGATATGGATCTGATCCAGGCTGATGAGGTGGTATGGCCTCATATTACCGAAACAGAGATTGATTATCTCCGTATGATTTTTCATGGCATGCATGATGTGCTTGATACCGACTCAGATGAAGGGCCTGATGTGGCGGCGGAGATGCCACAAGGTAGTGCATCAGTCTCTGTCGCCTTACCTGTACTCAACAGACCGTAAGTAAATATGCTGTGGTTTTGGCTGCGGAAATTGTTTGCTGGTCTGATATATGACCAACCCTTAAGGAAGTGGCATGCATGCTATTAGTAGAAAGCGGTTGAAATTGCCGTATGTAGCACTACTCCTGCTGACTATGTTTTTGTGGGTCAATCAGGCTGCTGCTGAGTATGGCGATATCGTCATGAATGCTAAAGCTGAGGCGATGCGTGAGGCCGAAGTGGATGATGTTCTTTTTCCCCACTGGTTCCACCGTATTCGCTACCGCTGTAATGTCTGCCATGAAAAAATATTCACCTTAAAAGCGGGCAGTAATGACATCACTATGGCAAATATTTCCATTGAACATAAGATGTGTGGTGTTTGCCATGATGGCTCAATTGCCTGGGAAGCACTTGAGTGTGAACGCTGCCATTCACAGGAACCAGGCTGGAGCGCTGGCCCTATTCAACACTCCATTCATAGTGAAACCCCTGAAAAACCTCTAATTGATACTCGTCAGAAGCGCTATACAAAACTCTATGAGATTGCGTCTGGATGGCACCCTCTTGCTTTGACGGGCAGTGGTCTCCCTTTAGATAAATATGGTTTGGTCGATTGGGCCGGTGCGGTAAGAGAGGGGATTGTTGAGCCGATTTGGAATCTAGACCCTAAAATAAATGAGACCCCAGCGCTATCCCGAGATAGTGTCATTGTGTTTGAATCTAAGGGAGACTTCATGCCAGATGTGACGTTTTCACATGATATTCACAGCTACTGGTTGCAGTGTGATATTTGTCATGCATCAAAAAATGGGGCGATATTTAAAGATGAAGTGGGTGCAAATAGTGTCACTATGCTTGAGATTGCCCAGGGTAAATGGTGTGCACGTTGCCATGACAAAGTTGGATTTCCAATAAGTGACTGCAGCCGCTGTCACAATCAACCCAAAGATGAGCCTCTGAAAAAGGGGATGATAAAACGCAAGTATCTGCCTCAAAAAATAGAGACAGAGCCGCATAATGGTCTGTTTGATTTTTAACCATTTCTAATGCCCTGTTCAGAGCTTCCTTAGGGCAATTAGAGTGATTTTTATAAACTATAAAGGTATAACCAAGAATGATGAGAGCATTGCTGGCAATGGTATTGGGTCTATTTGTCTGTTCCGCTATCGCTGCTGAAGAGCCACAAGTAGCGATTGATATCACAATGGATAATAAATTAGAGAGTATGAAAAAGGCGAGTGTGGGGGCGGTGTTATATCCTCACAAGCTACATGCTGTTTGGTATGAGTGTAGTGAGTGCCACCCAAAGGTTTTTACTGAGAAGATTGGTGCAAATGATATCAATATGAACAAGATCATCTCAGAGGAGTTTTGTGGCTCATCTGGTTGCCACAATAGTGCCAATGCTTTTCCTCTCTACCTGTGTGAAAACTGCCATGAAATGCCTAAAGATGTGGTAAAAAGATAAGGCCTCTTAATACGGTAGAGTTGCCAATATCTATTGAACGCCTCTACTGCGTTCAAGCATTTTTACGGCTCTATCCATCTCAATGAGCAGACTTTTGCTCCAGATTGCAATATGAACAACACTCTGGCTTGTTATTTTGTTGTTGAGTAGTGATTTGTAGCCATCCCACGACTTGCGCACTCTCGAAAGTTGAGCTTGAGATGTGGAGTCACTCACTCTAGGGATGGTGATTTTTGCACCATCATCTTTAGTGATTTCACCACCGTTAATTAAGGCTCGAATGGTCTCTTCAAACATCCACATAGAACGAAATAAATTGTTTCTATTTTCACTGGATAGATAAATTAATAGCGCCTCTTTGGCCATTTTTTGAATAAGCATACGCTGTCTGCCAGCGTAATTTATGATGATGCCATTGGTTCGTCCTGACTCAATGATGGCTGCTTTTTGAATAAGCTGAACAGTGCTGTTCATCTCATTTAAAATGGGCAGTGCTTGAGAGGCAACTTCAATATAACCTTGTGTATCAGTGGTTGTGATGATGTGATCAATATTTGGCTTAAACTGCTGCCACATGCGCATGGCGGCACCTATTTTGCCTCTAATAATGTCACTTTTAGCTGGTTTTAGGCCTAGCTCTTCATCACCATCTCTCAACCCAATCAGGGTCTGCTCAAATAACTCTGTGCTCTCTAGTAACTCGGTATAAATATCTGCTTTATTGAGTGCGCTGATCTCTGATGATGCAGCGATCAGTAACAGCTCTTTACTGATTTGCTGTGTCAGCATCCGCTGTTTTCCAGAGAGATTTATGATGCTGTTCCAATCTTGGGTTGAGTATTTTTCTGCACTATGGACGGGCGTGGACAAACCAACTAAGACCAGCAATATAAGTGAGGAGAGTGTGGGTATATTTAGTTGCATGCTCAAAAGTAAACCTCTGCTAAAACAGTGATAGATAGCTGTGGTGTATCTACGTGTGAGATAGTGTAAGTTGAGCCTAAAAATTGGGTTAAGTAAAGCGGTAAAATACCCCTATTGCTTGGGTTTGCCTCGCCATTCAATTGTTGGTGAGGTTATTACAGAAAAAGAGCGCCTCGACAGCAATAATATTACCTATGTAATGACAAAATGGGATGGTGGTGTGTACTTGCTGAAGTGGTGTCAAGAGTGGAGTTAGAGCTGTGGTGCAGCATTGATGAGTATCAACTTGCCCTGACGCTGTTGTTGGCTGATCCAGGGTAGTGTTTGAGCTAACTGTGAGGGCTCTGTCACTTCAGAGAGTGGTAAAAATAGTAGGCCAAAGAGATCAAGCCGGTGTTGCTTGGACAGACTGCCCAACCAGATGGTTTCCCCTTTTATCGTGTATTGACTAGGCCAGAGGCGTAACAATAGGCGATGGCTATCAGTTAACGCCAGCTGCATGATTAAGGTCTCAAAATTACCACTGTTGCGTGTTGTGATAACGGGTAGTTGGTGGAGCGTTAAGTTGGGTGAGAAGAGTTTTATCATATTCATCCAATTGAGCCGTTCACTCACCTGCCAACCCTGTAGCTCAAGAGCCTCTCTCAGTGATTGCAGCTTGCCATTAAATTGGATGTTAAAGGTGGTGTGTGCAGCCTGACAGGGGGCATCTCGAAAATGAGGTAGCTGTTGCCAATCTTGCTGCCACCACTCCTCTTGTTGAAGTGTGATGTTCCTCTGTTTGAGCGTATAACCCGGTTGCCAATAGAGAAAGGAGCCACTGCCTACAACGACCATTAATAAGAGAGTGAATAACCCTCTTGCGATATTGATTGGCAACAGCTGTTTTAGTAGCCAGAGTAGAGCGTAACCAAGAGCCAGTAATATCAAGCCAAGGATAACAAAATGTAGAGTTGCGCTGGAGGCTTGATCAAATGCCATGCCGAGTGCAATACCTGGCAGTAGATAGAGGGGTGCCCAGATGATAGCAGAGAGTATGTTGGCGACTAGAAAACGTTGTGGCGACATACCCATCATGCCCGCGATGAGTGGGATGATGGCGCGGATAGGCCCTATAAAACGGCCGAGTATGATACTGGCGGTGCCGTGGCGCTGAAAAAAGATGACACCTTGCTCTAGCCGTTGTGGGTGGTGGGCAAATGGCCAGAGTGTTGATATCCGGCTGCTGAAATGGCTACCGATAAGAAAGCTGATACCATCACCAATAATGGCTCCTGCAACAGCCCAACTGACTGTTGGCCAGAAGGCGAGAGTCTCATTGGCGATCAGTGCTCCAAAGCCGATCATCATCATTGCGCCTGGAACTAGCATGCCAATGATGGCGAGTGACTCTAACATCGCTACTAGGAGGATAACCCAGCCAGCCCAGATGGGGTTTAGGCTGATCCAGTCGAGAAGTGGTGTGATCAGATCGGGCATGATATGAGAGAGCCGGTGGTTAGAGCCACCGGCTCAATTGTATTTGAATAGGCCGATAAAGATGCACTAAAAGTGCCTATTCCTTGCTTTTTAAGCGATCTCTTTGAAGGCACTAGCAGCGGCATCAATCGTAGCCTGAAGCTCAACTTCGGTGTGGGCGGCAGAGACAAAACCTGCTTCGAAACAGGAGGGAGCAAAATAGATGCCACGTTCTAGCATCGCATGGTAGAAGGCTTTGAAACGAGCTTCATCACAGGCAGTCGCCTGAGCAAAGTTGGTCACCTTCTCAGTATCTGTGAAGAAGAGACCAAACATACCACCAATGCGGTTGCTGGTGAGTGGAATGCCCGCCGCCTTTGCAGCAGCAGTGATGCCATCAACCAGAATATCCAC
>JAMOMH010000178.1 GCA_027068675.1 Sedimenticola sp. | reverse complement strand
TGGTGATGGACAGCAAATACGTGATTGGCTCTATGTTGAAGATCATGCACGTGCGCTCTATGAGGTGGTGAGTGGTGGTACGGTCGGTGAGACCTACAACATTGGTGGGAACAATGAGAAAACAAACCTGGATGTGGTGAAGAGGATTTGCGCAATTCTTGATGATTTGGTTCCAAACCACCCCAATGGTCTCTCAAATTATGAAGAGCTGATCACCTTTGTTGATGATCGTCCTGGTCATGATCAACGGTATGCCATTGATGCCAGCAAGATAAAACAGGACTTAGCCTGGAGCCCTGTTGAGACATTTGAGAGTGGCATTCAAAAAACCGTTGAGTGGTACCTCAATAACAGTGACTGGTGCCAGCATGTGCTTGATGGCTCTTATCAGCGTGAGCGACTGGGGCGGTTGGAATAGAGAGGTTAATAATGTGGAAAATTTATTTGCAGAGTAAAAGGGTGGGGTAATGTATGGCAAATAATTCTAGCCAAAGAAAAGGTATTATTCTCGCAGGAGGCTCAGGTACCCGCCTCTATCCGGTCACCCAGGCGATCTCAAAACAGCTCCTCCCGATCTACGATAAACCGATGATCTACTACCCTCTTAGCACACTCATGCTAACGGGCATTCAAGAGATATTAATCATCAGTACCCCACATGATATGCCGCAATACCAACGGCTTTTGGGTGATGGTAGTCAATTGGGTCTGCAACTCTCCTATGCTGTACAACCTTCACCCGGTGGCTTGGCGCAAGCCTTTATTATTGGGAAGCAGTTTATTGGTGATGACCAAGTAGTACTGATTTTAGGAGATAATATTTTCTATGGCCATGAACTCCAGCAGAAATTAGAGCATGCAGCAATGCAATCTGACGGAGCAACAGTCTTTGCTTATCATGTACATGATCCAGAGCGATATGGTGTAGTCGCTTTTGATAAGCAAGGAATTGCTACATCATTAGAAGAGAAGCCAGTAAACCCACAATCTAACTATGTGGTAACAGGACTCTATTTTTATGACTCAGAAGTGGTTGAGATTGCACAAAGTATCAAACCCTCGCCACGTGGTGAGTTAGAGATAACAGATGTAAATAAGATCTACATGGAGCGAGGGAGGCTCTCTGTTGAGATGATGGGGCGGGGTTACGCTTGGTTAGATACCGGCACACATGAGTCGATGATGGAAGCCTCAAATTTCATCCGAACCATTGAACAACGCCAAGGCCTCAAAATATCTTGCCCAGAAGAGATTGCCTATCGCAAGGGTTATATAGATGATGAGCGACTGTTAAAATTAGCTGAGCCTTTAAAGAAAAATGGTTATGGGCAATATCTTATGCGTATATTAGAAGAGTGTGTAATTAACAGATGAAGGTCATCAATACAGAGATATCTGAAGTACTTATTCTTGAGCCAAAAATATTTGGTGATGAGAGAGGTTTTTTTATAGAGAGCTGGAACAATGATGCTTTCCATGAGGTAACTGGCTTGGATGTACAGTTTGTCCAAGACAACCATTCACGTTCGGCAAAAAATGTATTGCGGGGGCTGCACTACCAGATCCAGCAACCACAAGGAAAGCTTGTTCGTGTGGTGCGTGGGTCGGTATTTGATGTGGCTGTTGATATTAGAAAGTCTTCACCAACTTTTGGTAAATGGGTTGGAGTAGAACTTACAGAGCAAAATAATCGTCAATTCTGGGTGCCCCCCGGCTTTGCTCATGGCTTTGTTGTACTTTCAGATAGTGCAGATTTTCTCTATAAAACCACCGACTATTATGC
>JAMOMH010000177.1 GCA_027068675.1 Sedimenticola sp. | reverse complement strand
TTACAGGCGCAGTAGTAGCAGACCGTGTCACAAAACGGGATGTGGAAATAGAGCGACAGCGGGTGGCCTGTTGCATTACTCGCCTCAGCGACTTTCCGATATTCAGCATCACCAAACCCCTCATGGAACTGAACGGCTGTTGGGTAAGAGGTGTAGCGTGGCCCACTCTGATCATATTTTTTAATCAGCGCCGTATCGAAGATAAGTGTTTGATCCATCTTATTTTTACCGTATTTATATTTAATGTTTAGCGTTTGGATTGTTCATTGAACTCAACCAGCTGTTCGGCTGTTAGCAAGAAGACGCCATCCCCGCCCCGCTCAAAATCCAACCAAACAAAAGGGGTGGTAGGGTAGCGCTTTAGCACTGCTTCTGCACTGCTACCAACCTCAATAATTAGCACACCGTGAGGATTAAGATGCTGTGCAGCTTCACTCAAAATTTTATTCACAATCAACAGGCCGTGTTCTTCAGCGACCAAGCCTAGTCGTGGCTCAGCTTGATACTCATCAGCCAAACCATTCATCTCATCTAGATTCACATAAGGGGGATTACTGACAATTATGTCATATCGCTCACCTTGTAGTGCACTGAAAAGATCTGAGTGAATAGCCCTTACCTGATCTATCAACTGATGTTTCTTGATATTTTTATTGGCAACTTGCAGCGCATCTTGTGAGATATCGACCAGGTCGACCTCAATCCACGGGGAGTGGAGTGCTGCCGCAATTCCGATACAGCCACTACCCGTACAGAGATCCAGTACGCGATGCAGCTTTTCTTCATCAATCCAAGGCTGAAAACCAACCTCCAGCAACTCAGCAATGGGTGAGCGAGGCACCAAGACGCGCTCATCAACATAAAAAGGCGCTCCAGAAAACCAAGCCTCATTCGTCAGGTATGCAGCAGGAACGCGCTCATCCACTCGCCGTTGAATCAGTGAAGACACGACCTCACGCTCATCCATAGTCAAGCGGGCATCAAGGTAAAGCGGCGGTAGATCCCGATCAAGATGGAGTGCATGCAGCACCAGTGTGACCGCTTCATCAAGCGCATTATCCGTACCGTGTCCGAAAAACAATCCAGCCTCATTGAAGCGGCTGGTACCCCAGCGGATAAAATCACGAATAGTTAGTAGTGACTCAGTGGTCATCATTCATAACGCACTCAAATTCTTTAGTTATTTTGCTTAATCTACCTACAACCGTAGACCAAACGGAATAGCGTGGGAGTATACCGTGCAAGATAGGAAATTGCTTTCTATTCATCAAGCTATAGACAACGCTCTACCGCCCAACTGCGTCAATCTCAGCCTGGATCTCCCGTAGCGCCTCTAATGGCTCTACCGCAGCAGTGATTGGACGCCCGATCACCAAATAATTGGAGCCAGCTTGAAGTGCATCTGCGGGTGTCATTACTCGTGTTTGATCATCTTTTTTTGCTGTTCGCGGACGAACACCTGGCGTTATTAACAAGAAATCATCAGCAATCTCATTTCGAACCAACCCAGCCTCCAGCGGCGAACAGACCACACCATCCAATCCTGACTCATGTGTTAACTCTGCCAAAGCGAGTACATTTTTAGCCGTTTCACCGCTGTAGCCAACCTCTTCAATCTCCCTTTGAGAGAGACTCGTCAAAATAGTCACTGCAATCAGATATGGACGGCTTGAGTATTTTTCTAAACGCTCCCGAGCAACCTCCATCATCCGTCGGCCACCTGAAGCGTGAACATTCACCATCCAGACGCCAAGATCAGCAGCAGCGGCACAAGCGCCTGCCACCGTATTTGGAATATCATGGAATTTAAGATCTAGAAAAACCTGGAAATCACGCTTTACCAGTTGTTCAACAAACGAGGGGCCTGTGCGGGTAAATAGCTCTTTACCCACTTTGACGCGACACAATTTTGGGTCGAGTTGTTCAACCATATTGATCGCATCAGCTGCATTGGCGTAGTCCAATGCAACAATAATTTTAGGGTCATTCACTTCCATGGTTCTGCTCTCGTAGA
Organism: Sedimenticola sp.; assembly: GCA_027068675.1. GTDB lineage: Bacteria > Pseudomonadota > Gammaproteobacteria > Chromatiales > Chromatiaceae > JAKITT01. The sequence goes on along the minus strand of JAMOMH010000177.1, from coordinate 2,584 downwards.
TCTAGATCAAGAGAGCTATTTTACCTGGAGTCAGGCCCATGCAGCCACCCTTACCGAATAACATTCAGTGGTCACATCACAAGATATTTTTTATCTAAGCGGCGATCACTCCGCACATTTTTGATATTTATCCACCTGATAGCGCAACTGTGCATTCTCTTGCTTAAGACCCAAACGCACAAAAAAGGAGACAATCGCCCCCATTAGCGCACCAAAGAAGAGAAAGGCAACCAGTAGAACTGACAGCGGCAAATCGATACTGCCAAAATAGTAATTAAAGTGGACAGCTTCAGCATTTAGCACCGCGAAGACCGCGCCAATTGCCATAACGAAAACAAGTATAATGAGATTAATAACGCGCACCAGACTCTCCAACGATACTAGTTAGTCAGCCAAAACCTCTGTTTTGACATAAAATTGAAGGGGGTCATTCTACGACCAAGAGGAGAATTATGTAACCAAAAACCATCAATTTCCAGCGAGGAGACACCAATTACCCACAGCACTACCCCCTTCTAGGCATAGTCATCCAGCATCCCATTACTCACTAAGCGTACCTCGGCCGAATCCTCCTCACTTAAATCATCAAAAAGATTCATCGCATCATCCCGCCCCCCCTCTTTTCCAGAAGCAGAGTTTTTTGCCTCACCAAAAGCAGCACTATTACGATCACTCACATCAACATTTACCAAGTTCATATTAGAGTCACCAAACATCTCCCGTAGACGTGGAATTGCAGCATCAATCGCTTCACGTGTTGCTGCATGATGAGCAACAAAACTAACATTGGCCTGATCATTTTGTATGGTTACCCGAATCTCAATTGGCCCAAGACCTCGTGGATTGAGCTTTACTTCGGCACCCTGAATATTTTGTCGAACCATCCATTGAATACGCTGACCAAGATTCTCTCCCCACCCCTTTCCACCAACAGGATGGTTGATAGTTGGAAGCTGAGTAAGCGCAGACTGTATCGATGGGGGTGTCACTTGAGATGATATTAAGAGTGATGCGGGGAGATGTGAAGAGACTGAGGTCTGTTCAATTACCGCAATCGTCGGCAACACAGGCGCTGCACCCATTTCACTATTTACCGCTCGTGGAAGCTGCAGGCCTGCAAGAGAGTCAACCTTGTCAGCCTTCGGCTGAAGAGGGATTACCAACTGGGAAGATGATTTTGCCTGTTCACCTGCAGCTGCCATCTTAATCTGTGTTAAAACAGACTCCTCTGGCAACATCTTTTGGTTAGCATGAAGCGGCAATAACTGGCCATTCAGAAACTGAGCAAGCGGCAGCAAGTTGCCACTTTGATCAAGCAAAGCCCCCTCCTCTGAAACCTGGATTTCAGACCAAGGTAGAGCACTCTCTACATCTTGTCCCAATTGAGAAAAGGCCAGCTCAAGCTGATCTAAAAAGGCGCTAATCTCCTCTTGGCTTAAGCCCTCACCACTATCAGCCAACGATTTCACCCCCCCCGTGGCCGAATGACTCCCCTGCATACCTGATAGCATATTAAATATTTGCATAACCACCTCAAGCCTCATCAAACCCTTATATCAAGTAAACCAATAGCAGATCGCATGCCAAAACTCTCCAATCACAACCACCATTAACATATTGGCAATTAAATGGTTGGAACGTAAACTAGGGAATATTTGAATTAAGTGCTCCCCTAGGGAAGCTCTAAATAAGTTTGATTGAATCCTACCAATCCAAGAACAATAGGAGTTTCCATGCAGTACATTGTTAAAACAGGTGATATTACTAAACAGAAAAGTGCCTGCATCGTTGTTGCTATCTACAGTGAATGTGAACTATCAGGGGCGGCGACAGCATTGGACGAAGCCTCTCAGGGAGTCATCAAAAAGATCCTAGATAAAGGGGACATGAGTGGAGAATGCGGTCAATCATTAATGCTCTATGATCCAGCCAACCTATTATGTGAGCGTCTGTTATTGATCGGTTGTGGCAAACAAAATGACTTCGACGCGAAGGGTTACCAAAAGAGTGTAGCGCTCACGACAGAACAGCTTAATAAGAGCCATATCACTGAGGCGATCTACACATTGCCTGAACTCAACGTATCAGGCAGCACCCTCTATCAAATCACCCGCGATACCGCACTAACCGCCACCGCTTCGCACTACCGTGCTGACCGTCTAAAGAGTGAAATAAAAGACCCACAGAAGCACTCTTTGGCTAAAATAACGCTCTTTATCAGCGACAAAAAACAAAAGAAGCTGGCACAACGAGCAGCTGATCATGGCAATGCTATTGCCAAGGGCCTCTCTCTGGCTAAAGAGCTGGGTGACCTGCCAGGCAATATATGCACCCCCACACACCTTGCCGATCGAGCAATTGAATTAGCCAAGGGTGCAGCCAAACTCAAGGTAGAGATTCTCGAAGAGAAGCAGATGGAGAAGCTGGGCATGGGTTCTCTGCTCTCTGTTTCTAAAGGGAGTCGCCAGCCAGCCAAACTGATTGTGATGAAGTATAACGGCGGAGCAAAAGATCAAAAGCCCGTTGTGCTTGTCGGCAAAGGCCTCACTTTTGATGCCGGTGGCATTTCACTAAAACCCTCACC
>JAMOMH010000176.1 GCA_027068675.1 Sedimenticola sp. | reverse complement strand
ATGGATCGCCTGCTCTGGACTTATAAACAGAACAGTTTTCTACCCCACGGCATGCCAGAAAAGGTAGATAGATCAATCACTCCTATCTTGGTCAACCCAAAGCCTGATCCTGGCGACGAACACGATGTGCTGATCAATCTCTGTCAGGAGACGCCCGACTTTTTCAGCCGTTTTGAGCGTGTAGCCGAGCTGATTGACCATGACCCACAAACTAAAATTTCAGGTCGGCAGCGTTTTCGCTTCTATCGGGATCGCGGCTACCCACTCAACAGCCATGAAATTGGATAGCTGATGCAACAGAAGGATAACCCAGTAGCGTTAGATAGCGAACTCACTCAGCCTGAGATTCCACTTCTCAGCGATATCGTGCTGCCCTATGTTGAACTACTCGAAGAGGATATATCACACTTCCCATCCATCGATAGCGAGCTTGCCGCCATCGAAGAGGATGATTTTGCACTCGAAAGTTTAGCCGAAGATAGTGCCGCACTGGCTGAGCTGGAGATTGAAGATAGCTACAACTATGACGACAGTGAAGAGACAATTCCTGCTACTGGCCCAGTAAGGTTATCGGTACCGCAACCCGATATTGTTATCACTGCGATCAGAACAGCACTACATCAAAAACTTTCCAAAGAGATGAGCGACCTCATTTCACCCGTGTTGGAGCAGACCATTGAACAGGTCACCGAGGTGATCCACAATGAGCTGACGCAAAAGCTTGAAGCACGTATCTCATCACTTATCCAGCAAGAGCTGGATAAGCAGTTCGGTAAAGAGTAGGCGCAGCCCTACTCCCACTCAATCGTAGCGGGTGGCTTACTCGATATGTCATAAGCGACGCGGGATATGCCAGAGACTTCATTGATAATACGGCGCGTAACCAGCTCCAGAAAATCAAATGGCAGATGAGCAAAACGGGCCGTCATGAAATCAATCGTCTCAACTGCACGCAGTGAAACGACAAACTCATAACACCGAGCATCGCCCACCACACCAACCGATTTTACCGGTAAGAAAACTGCAAAGGCTTGGCTCACCTTGTCGTAGAGATCATGGTTGCGTAGCTCAGCAATAAAAATGTCATCCGCCTGACGCAATATATCAGCGTACTCTTTTTTCACTTCACCCAGAATACGCACACCTAAGCCGGGGCCAGGGAAGGGGTGGCGGTAGACCATCTCAGAGGGCAGACCCAGCTCAACACCGATTTTACGCACCTCATCTTTAAATAGCTCACGCAGCGGTTCAACCAGCTTCATTTTCATATAATCAGGCAAGCCACCCACATTGTGGTGAGATTTGATCACATGCGCTTTACCCGATTTTGCACCGGCAGACTCAATCACATCGGGGTAGATGGTGCCTTGTGCCAGCCACTCCACACCATTCAGTTTTGCTGCCTCTTCTTCAAAGATATCGATGAAGAGGTTACCGATAATTTTACGTTTTTTCTCAGGGTCAGACTCACCCTTCAAGCCATTTAGAAAACGCTGCTCCGCATCGACTCGGATCACCTTTACACCCATATGTTCGGCGAAGGCGGCCATCACTTGGTCGCCTTCATTCAGACGCAAAAGACCGTTATCAACAAACACACAGGTGAGTTGATCGCCAATCGCTTTATGTAGCAGTGCAGCAACAACCGATGAATCAACACCACCAGAGAGGCCAAGAAGAATCTGCCCATCACCCACTTTCTCACGCACGCTGTTGATACTATCTTCAATGATCTGGCCAGGTGTCCAGAGTGCATCACAGCCACATATATCAAACAAAAAACGCTCAATAATGCGCTGGCCTTGGCGTGTATGTGTCACCTCAGGGTGGAACTGCACACCATAAAAGTGGCGGGATTCGTCAGCCATACCAGCAATCGGCGCACTCTCCGTGCTGGCCATTAGGCTGAAACCCGCTGGCAGCTCTTCCACACGATCGCCGTGGCTCATCCAAACATCTAATAAGCCATAGCCTTCTGGATTGATTTTATCTTCGATATCGCACAGCAATCGTGAGTGTCCACGCGCACGCACCTCAGCATAACCATACTCATGTGTACCAGAAGAGACCACTTTACCGCCCAATTGTGCCGCCATCGTCTGCATGCCATAACAGATACCAAGAACGGGCACACCCAGCTCAAAAACCTGTTGTGGCGCACGTGGAGCATCATCCGCAGTAACGGTCTCAGGGCCGCCTGAAAGAATGATGCCTGTTGGCTTGCACTCTGCAAATGCCTCATCAGCATTATCGTAGGGATAGAGTTCACAGTAGACACCCGCTTCGCGGATTCGACGAGCGATCAGCTGGGTGTACTGAGAGCCAAAATCAAGAATCAGGATGCGGTGGGCATGGATATCTTTTGCACTATTGCTCATAGAATTTACTGCTCACTATATAAAACTAGGTAGGCTTTTAAACCCTCTCCCTAGCGAGGAGAGGAGGTGTGATCACTCGCGGCGGTAGTTTGGCGCCTCTTTGGTGATGGTCACATCATGCACGTGTGACTCCATCATGCCAGCACTGGTGACACGAACAAATTCAGGTTTGTTACGCATCTCTTCTAGATTTTTACAGCCGGTGTAACCCATACTGGAACGGATACCACCAACCATCTGATAGATAATGTTAAGCACGCTTCCTTTATAAGGCACACGGCCTTCAATGCCCTCAGGCACCAGTTTTTCAAGATCATCAGTACGCTCTTGGAAGTAGCGATCACTCGACCCCTGACTACCCGACATCGCTCCCAAAGAACCCATACCACGATAAGATTTGTATGAACGTCCTTGGAATATCTCAATCTCACCTGGCGCTTCATCCGTACCAGCAAATAGACCACCAATCATAGCGGTGTAAGCACCTGCAGCGAGTGCTTTTGAGATATCACCCGAGTAACGAAGACCGCCATCAGCAATCAATGGAACCCCTGTCCCTTCGAGCACTTTGGCAACATTAGATACAGCACTGATCTGCGGTACACCAACACCCGCTACAATACGCGTGGTACAGATTGAACCAGGGCCGATACCCACTTTAACGCCATCAGCACCCGCCTTAACCAGCGCCTTAGCAGCTGCAGCCGTGGCAATGTTTCCACCAATAACTTGCAACTCAGGGAAATTTTTCTTTACCCAAGCGACACGATCTAAAACACCCTGTGAGTGGCCATGCGCAGTATCAACCACCACCACATCAACACCCGCTGTCGCCAGTGCCGTTACACGCTCAGCCGTTCCTTCGCCCGTTCCCACAGCGGCACCCACGCGCAGACGCTCTTGGTCATCACGACAAGCATTAGGGTTATCTTTCGCCTTTTGGATATCTTTAACCGTGATCATGCCGCGCAGCTCAAAGTTATCATTGACCACCAGCACCTTCTCAATACGGTGGGTGTGCAGCAGACCAAGCACCTCTTCACGCGGCGCACCCTCTTTCACGGTGACCAACCTATCTTTTGGTGTCATGATGCTTGAGACGGGGTCACTCATGCGAGTCTCAAAACGCAGGTCACGCCCTGTAACGATACCCAGCAAATCTTTACCATCAACAACCGGTACACCGGAGATATTGTTGGCATGGGTCAGCTCCATCACATCAAGAATGCTGACATTTGGTGCCACCGTAATTGGCTCGCGGATAACACCCGTCTCATACTTCTTCACATTAAGCACTTGACGCGCCTGCTGCTCAATGGTCATATTTTTGTGGATGATACCAATGCCGCCTTCAAGAGCCAGGGCAATGGCAAAACGAGATTCAGTCACCGTATCCATCGCCGCTGAAACCAGCGGAATACTGAGGCGGATACCACGAGTTAACTGTGTGCTCAAATCGACATCCTTGGGCAGGACAGTTGAGTGGGCAGGCACAAGCAGAACGTCATCAAATGTTAAAGCTTCCTCGGTAAAGCGCATGGCTGAACCCTCTCTGAACGGCAAAAATAAAACCGGAGATTATAAGCTCTACGGCAGAGCGGGTAAACCAATAAATTCGTTCTAAATCAACCTTAATCTGGTTCATAATGGTGTTATGAGACAATTATCCAAATCAACGTCCCAACAACGTGACATCTTCAGCATCTCCCGACTCAACCG
>JAMOMH010000175.1 GCA_027068675.1 Sedimenticola sp. | reverse complement strand
GTGCTCCTCATAATCCTGAGTCTGGCGGTAACGAATCTGCTTTTCTGGGTCGATATCCCAAAATTTTCGAATCTCAACCCCTCTGGCATCTGCCATCAGGAGATGCCCCGCAGGCAACACCTCAACGCCCTCAAACATAGATATTGTTGGGTCGGGCCAGCCACTGATCCAGCCCACAAGCCCTGATTTGCAGAAGTTGGGCGTAATCTTCGGGTGCTGAAGCAGTTGCTGCCCTTCACTCGCCAGAGAGAGCTCACTACCCATGCGCATATAACTGATGGTGCGCATATTCATGCCGTCACAGGCCGCAAATAGTCGCTTATTCTGAGCATCCCAGATAATAAAGGCAAAGTCGCCAACCAGCTTTTCTGGGCACGCTGCCCCCCATTTGTGAAAGGCAGTGAGAATTAGAGCCGCATCGCTGATGATACCTGTTATTCCGGCCTCTCCACGTAACATGCTGAGCAACTCATCCCGATTGTCTATCCGGGCATCACTGGCCAAGATGAATTGTTTATCAGCAGATACCAGGAGTTGCTGCTGTTGCCCAAAAGCCGCTTGGTTATCTATATAGCACTCATGATCATCAGTGGTATGCCCATTGCGCATCATTAGCCTGGAAAGAGTGGCATAAAGATCACCCCGCTCCTCCCAGTCAACAACTACGGCCAGTCTTGCCATTAAAAAACACCTTAATTCTGCACAAATGATAGAACCATTATCCTAGAATCTGTGTGAAGTTGCCCAGCCAATAGTTGAGATAGCTGAGTTGAAGTCAGAGAGCTACATGACACCACTTTAGCGCCCAAAATCCATGATCAATTGAGGATGTAGAGTGCATGTATGTGCTCTTAATAGGAATGTCGATATTTTTTACAGTACAGGTAGTAGAAAAAATACGAGCACATCTAATCGATTGAATTTATTGGCAATCTAAATTTATGGCATGATTGATGCTAAGCATTGTTGCATTCGTGTTATTTCAGCGATAGTAGCAGTGCAGTATTATTCGAGAAGAACCATAATAATCAGGAGTTAGGGCATAATGGGACGAATTTGGATTTTTGCAGCCCTTCTTTTCTGGGGGTCATCAGCTTTTTCATCGATTATCAGTAACGTGACAGGTGCTGATATGGTTGGCATTGAAGTTACGGCTTTTTTTACCAATCGCGCACCAGAAACAGCAACCTGGGTTACAACAGGCACTGATGCATCCATACCTTATCAAGAGGGCTTTTCTGGTGGTGCATTTGGCACTAACTGGTCACTACGCCAACAGGGAGATACTTTTGGTGAATATGGCCCGAACGGGCAGCTCTTAGGGCTGTGGACACTTGAAGTTGGCCCTCAAAACCCTCTAGCCATGCTCTATATTAATGCAGCGGCAGCAGATGTTATCTTCGATTACGTACCTGATTTTGAAGTGTCACCGGGTTCAAGTGTTGGTCGTTATTTTATTTCTGATCAGACCACCCCTCCTGCTGCAATGTACTTTGATACGATAGGTTTTGACCTGGCAGGTACATTGGCACTCAACTGGATGGCGACAGGCCAGTCGTTTACCGGCACGATGAATTTCATGGCAGACACAGATATGTACGCCCCGGTACCAGAACCATCAAGTGTACTATTGTTAGCAGTTGGTCTAATTGGTTTGGCTTCGGTTCAAAGAAAAGGGCGGCATCTACGCGCCAAGTAATAGGATAAACTGTTGCTATGTGGCTCCCGCCACACCATGCCAAAAAATGAAAGCTTAAGGATTAAGGAAAAAAGAGGCCATGAAAATCAGTACCAATACTCATAATTCAACACCA
>JAMOMH010000174.1 GCA_027068675.1 Sedimenticola sp. | reverse complement strand
TCACAACTCTGAGCAAACGAGCAGATCTTAGTGTAAAAGCATATTTTTTTTAGGTAAAATCCCTAATGAAGCCTTGAAGAAGTCGTGATTATTTTAGATAGGGAGTGATTGAGCCTCTATCTACTGCTAAGGAACCTCTGAATAAAATCTGAGAGAGAGTTTATGAAATCAAAAACATTCAATATTACCATCACACTTTTTGCTCTCCTTTTCAGCACCACTTCTAGTGCTGAATGGAATGGTGCTAAGTGGAATGAGGCCAATAAATGGAATTCAGGTGGCGAAGAGCAAGATAAAGCTCTCCTGCTAAAGCCCGATATTGAAAACGGAAGAAAGGTGTGGGAAACCTGCTCAGCCTGCCATCTACAAGAGGCCTGGGGCACAAAAAATGGTGAATATCCTCAACTAGCAGGACAACACAGCACAGTGCTCATCAAACAGCTTGCTGATATTAGGGCACTTAATCGTGACAACCCAACGATGTACCAGTTCTCACTGCCTGAGACTATTGGTGGCGTACAGGCGATCGCCGATGTTGTCGCTTATATACAGCGAATCCCCATGACACCCGATCACGGCATAGGTCCTCGTAAAGACCCTGAGAACCTGGAAAAAGGCAAAGAGCTTTATGAAGAGAACTGCATCATGTGCCATGGCGAACACGGTGAAGGAGATGCAAAGAAATTCTATCCACGCATCGGCGGACAGCATTATAAATACATCATGCGTCAATTTGATTGGATTCGCCTGGGAAAACGCCGCAATGCAAACGAAGAGATGCATGAACAAATTAAACGATTCACCCGTAATGAAGAGATCAACGTCATCAACTATGTATCACGCCTTAAGGTTAACCCTAAACTTTTAGCCCCCTCTGTTTTTTGGCACAACGATCTCTAAATATTGTTACACGATGAAACGACTTACCTCTCTCCTTATATCTCCACTCATCTTCTGCTCACCACTCCTCGCTGAAGAGTCTCCTGCTCACCAGAGATCAACATCACACGATGGGAAAAGCCCATTTGAGCCAGAAATGGTTCACATACCGGGTGGCCATTTCCATATGGGAGATCTCAGCGGAACAGGGTATAGCAACCAAAGCCCCGTTCATCAGGTGATGATACAACCCTTTCAGATGAGCAAATATGAAGTAACCAAAGCTGAGTTTTCAATCTTCACCAAAACAACCCATTACCAAACCGATGCCGAAAAAAATGCGGGCGGTGATAAAGGGTGTCTTGTTGATATTGAGGGTAATTGGGAGTGGCAACCTGATACCAATTGGCGTACCCACAGCTTTAAACAGAGCAATAACGATCCAGTCGTATGTATCAGCTGGAACGATGCAAAAGCCTACATTGAGTGGCTCAAAGGTGAGAGTGGTAAAAACTACCGTTTACCGAGCGAATCCGAGTGGGAGTATGCAGCAAGAGCAGACAGTGAAACACTCTACCCATGGGGTGATGAAGCAAGCCGTAAATTTGCCAACTATGGTAAAGATGAGTGCTGTGGTGGATTTGTTGAGGGGCACGATCAATGGGAGCACACCTCACCCGTAGGCTCATTTCCTGCTAACGCCTATGGCCTGCACGATATGCACGGCAATGTGTGGGAGTGGGCTGAAGATTGCTGGAACAGAGGCTACAAAGGTGCACCAACCAACGGAACCGCTTGGAACGCTGGCTCATGCACTCGGCACGTTATACGCGGTGGCTCCTGGGACGACAAACCAAAAGTATTACGATCAGCCTACCGTAACAAAGACCACACCGGTGACCGAGGCAACTACATTGGATTTCGGTTGGCACTCTCCATACC
>JAMOMH010000173.1 GCA_027068675.1 Sedimenticola sp. | reverse complement strand
AAAACAGTATGGCTTCCATAACGATATTCCATGACAGTCCACCTCTCTACGTGACTGCCAAAAGTATTACAGATAAATCTGACCGCCTAAAGGCGGTGGTTTTAACCTTAAATCGAGACGAATAAATCATATCTATTTTAGAGTGACTATTACAGCTCACTTCAAAATAGATCGGAACCGTTTTATTTCAGCCTAAATATTAGCTGAGCTTTAGCAAATCTTATGCTTTAGTACAACCAGACTTAAGTCAGAGACTCCCTAGGGGGAGGGCAATTTTAGAGCCAACTCTGCTGAGATTATATTAAACATCATCAAGATGCATCATCTGACTCATCAACTTCATCTTCAGTATCATCTGCTTCGTCTTCAGCATCATCTGCTTCGTCTTCGGCATCATCTGCTTCGTCTTCGGCATCGTCTGCTTCGTCTTCAACATCGTCTGCTTCGTCTTCAGCATCATCTGCTTCGTCTTCAACATCGTCTGCTTCGTCTTCAACATCGTCTGCTTCGTCTTCGGCATCATCTGCTTCGTCTTCAACATCGTCTGCTTCGTCTTCAGCATCGTCTGATTCATCTTCAGCATCGTCTGATTCATCTTCAGCATCGTCTGATTCATCTTCAGCATCGTCTGATTCGTCTTCAGCATCGTCTGATTCATCTTCAGCATCGTCTGATTCATCTTCGGCATCATCTGATTCATCTTCATCATCACTTGAATCATTCTGCTCATCAGCTTGGTCTTCACCATGCTCATCATCAGAAGCATCATCTTTACTGAAATCCTCTACATTTTCAGATCTCTCATGGCGGATAAACATTGGTAGCTCTAATAGATGAGCCCCTTCATCATCAATAGTGTCGACTACCTGAATGGTTATATCATCCAGATCATCAATATCAATGGCATAGGCTGGGCTATAAACTGCAAAAATAGCCATACTCAGGGCTGTGAGCTTAAATGACTTCATAATCTCTCTCCAAAGAGGCCCTTTCACCAACGATTAAACAAGCGTAAGTACTACATTTTGCTGCCATCTCAAAACGATATGAGCTGCGAGCAAATCTCTCCGCCGTTATTGTAGTTTGTGTAACAGGTTGCTCTTTGACTCTAATTTTTACGCTGATCGACTTCTGCTTATCGCCCAATACAACCTTGGCAACAAGAATACCTCCTTGTTGTGTATATCCTGTAAGAGGTAGCGGTAATATATTTCGCCCCTGCTTCAAATTGGTTTGCCAACTAATCTGCTGCTGATTAGGGAAACCAAGAACTTCAACATCATCTGGCAAGGCTATCGTTAATGTTGCATTCTCCATTGCAATGGCAACATCAAACACCAAATTAACCGTCTGAGGTTGATTCAATGAGATCTCAATCTCAGGGAGAGCAGTGGATATGGGCGCTGTGACATTTGACTCAAAACCAAAAAATATAATAAAGAAGACAAAACCAGCCGCTAATGCAGATGAAAACCCTGCAACAAACCCACGCCGGTGATGCCCATCTCTTCTAGCAGCTGTTGCAATAGCCTGCTGCGCTAAACCGAGACGCATAGGTGGAACTGGCAAATGCCTCAACGCTTGCTGAAATGATTTAGCTTCAGTGAGCATCTCTCTACAGGCGTCACACACTTCAATGTGCGATTCAAAAATAGACCGCTCTTCAGAGCAGAGTGTGCTATCTAGGTAATCATCAAGTTGAGCTTGTATGGACTGGCAATTCATTAATTTTTAACCTCTCAATTACCTACACGTATAATGAGACTAAAGGGTTCCATTTTTTTTAAATTGCACTCTTAATTTGGCACGCGTACGGTGCAAGCGTGATTTTAACGTCCCTATTGGCGTATTAAAAATTGTTGAAAGCTCAACTAGAGTATAGGATTCAACGTCATGCATGAGCAGTAAAACCCGTTGCTCCTCACTTAATTTATCAATGAGACTCTGCAAATCCATAATATTCTCCAACCGCTGCATTGAGAGATCTGTGCAGGTTGTTGCTTCATATTTCTCGATGGACTCATCATAACCACTCTCAACAGGGTTACGCACATTTCGGCGATATTTATCAACAAAAATCCTGAAAAGTATTTTTGCAAGCCACGGCCCAAGCTGCTCAATTTTTTTCATCTCATCGAGGCGCGGGTAGAGCTTTACAAGAAGATCTTGAACCAAATCTTCAGCATCGGCACGGTTCCGCGTGTAGTGATAACCCAATCGGTACATTCTCTCCACGTGAGGCTCAACCAGCGCTTCAAAAGAAGAACTTTGACTTCGGTCTCGTGAAAAAATGCTAATTTTCAGCATCTCTGTTGGTAACCTTATAGTGATTTAATCCCTTAATAGAAAAGCATATCAAATTCAGAATCACAAAAATAAGCTTGATATGGACTAAAAATCACCACCGCTTCACAGCAGCATCTCAAATAACCTCACATAAGGCTGTTGTAAGCCCCCCTAAATTAAGTCGAGTTGAATCCAAGCCCAATAAAAGTTAAAAAATATTCTTTAAATTCAAACACAAGCAGCATAAATGATTTTATTTTCATCAGTCATGCAACCTTTTTCAGCTCTGCGACGTGTTACTAGTCAAGCCTCGGCAATTTTATAACCTGCCAGGCAACTTAAAACATGGTCAAAATAGAGCTAGGAGAACACATGCACAATTTTAAACTTAAAATAACCTGCCTTGCCGTTGCAGCAGCCCTGGGACTCACTGCCTGTGGTGGTGGCGGTAGTAGCAGTGGAGAGAGCAGTTCAACCTCATCTAACATTTCTGGTGTTATCACAGGATTTGGCAGTGTTTATGTTGATGGTGTGGAGTATGAAACTGACAATGCAAATTTTACCTTAGATGGCATAGCAGGTACTGAAGATCAATTGGCTGTCGGGATGGTTGTAAGTCTGCAAGGCACTCTAAATGCCGATGGTACAACGGGCACAGCCACTACAGTAACCTTTGAGGATGAAGTGGAAGGAACGCTCTTAGCAAACAATTTTTTAGCTGATGGCACACTTAATATTATGGGCCAAACCATTCACATTATTGATACCACTTCACTGGATAGTAGAGTGGTTGGTGTCGATACATTTGAGTCAATTGCTATTGGTAATGTCGTAGAAGTTAGCGGCTTTTCTGATGGTAGTGGCACAATCTACGCCACACGACTTGAGGTTAAAAAGGCAGTTTTAGAAGTTGGCGATGATATCGAACTTAAAGGTGTTATCTCCTCTCTCAATACTATCACGCAAACCTTCACCTTAGGCGGCTTAACCATTGACTACAGCAGCGCCCAACTCGACGGTATTTCAGAGATGGTCGATGGCCTCTACGTTGAGATCAAGAGTGACCAAGCTCTATCTGGCTTCACAATGTTCGCCAGTAAAATAGAACTTGAAAGGGATGGCGAACATGATGAACGGGGTGATGATGGTGAAGAGATAGAGTTTGAAGGTATCATCATGTCTGTTGATAGCAACTCTATCGTTGTCAACGGCCAAACCGTCTACTTTAACGATGAAACCGAGTTTGAACATGGTGATGAGAGCCATCTCATCATTGGCAGCAAATTAAAGGTCGAGGGTGAGTTTAATGCGGAGGGGCTTTTAATTGCTGAAGAGTTTAAATTTAAAGAGGAGGGTGATACAGAGATCACCAGCCATGTCGAATCAGTGGATGCAAATGCCAGCACCTTGACGATAATGGGGCTCACACTCCATGTTAACAATACAACCATCATGGAAGATGAGCGTGATGAAGAGGGGCAAACAGCCGTCCGATACTTTGACATCACCGATATTACAGTGGGTGACTGGCTAGAGATTAGAGCCCATTATGATGAGCTAAATAGCCAGTGGGTTGCCACAAAATTAGAGCGTGAAGACAAGGAGCTGAATGAGCTCGCTAGTATTGAGGGCGTTGTCGAGGATAACACCATACTGAACCAACTCACCGTTGCAACACTAACGGTAGATTACTCAGCCGTTAGCAGTTTTACTGCCAATATTGGTGACAAAGTTGAGATGGAAGGCAGCTATGCCGATAACCTATTTACAGTTACTGAAATATCCATAGATGATTAATCAAAGCCAGATTACTGGCTAAATAATGCCCCCTCATGGCATACATGAGGGGGCATTTTATAGCTTCAGCGTTGAAGAGTAAGCGCACTTCAGAGAAGTGTGGCCTTACACAAGTGACATCCCCATCTGACTAGCGCTACACGTAGCCAAGCTTCAGTATATAATTCTGTGTTGGTCTAGGTTTTCAAATAGACTCCAAACATGGGAACTATCTGTTTAAATAGACTGTCTGCTTCTCAACTAAAGAACTTCCTACTAGAGCGGCATATGATGGTTCAGCAAAAAACTTACAATCCAGCACATACCCTGGCACAGCAAACAGGCTCCATAAAAAAAAACCTATTAGTTGCTATATTGGTTTCAATTGGAGTGATCTTGTTTACAGTATCTATGTTGCCGCAGAGCTATGATGCTGATACCTCGCAAATTGGAAACGGCAAACCCGCCATTGTTATTATTTATGACGGTGAGAATGCCGTCAGTGATGAACTCATGGAGAGCTTCAGCCGAGTGCGGGGTGACTTAGAGGCAGAGGTTGCGTTTATTCTGGCAGATATTGATGCGCCTAAAGGGAGAGCATTTGCAAGGGCTAATGCTACACCTACATCTGCGGCACTTTTTTTTGATGGCAAGGGTAACCGTATAACGGCCCTCTATTCTCCGCAGGACGCGGATACCCTTAAGAGATCAATAGTGCAGATATTTGGCCTTTAAAATATTTGGGCGTGCTCTCACCACCTAAAGATTGAGTATCTCTGGTTAATGACGAGATGACCCTGGCCAAGGGGCAGGAAGCTGAACTCAATTTGCACCATAAGTTAGCTATTCAGAGCTTCCTTAGGGTTAATGTACGGCTTCGTCTTTCTTCTTGAAATATGCTTTGATCACGTAATCGTGCAGCCCTTTTTCAGAGACCTCTGTGCAAACAACTTCACTGCTGATATCTGGATGAAGAAGGTCTTTCTGAATAATAAGCTCATTTATTTCTCTCTCTAGCCCCTTTAGTGCCTCTTTGCTTGGGGCGATGTTTCTATACGTTTTCAAGCACTTTTTTAGGGCTTTTTTTCTATCCTTTATGGGACAGAGAGCAATATTCCAAGCAGTTTTTACTATGTCGACACGCGCCTGCAACTCTTGTCGGCTTGTCATTCCTTCTAAGAAGTCACCACCTACACTAAGTAACATTTCTGAGACGTTTGTATCATTTGACATCAAGTACCACCTAATCTGTGAGTTGTAGAGTTTTGGGTGAGAGTTGCTTAACTCTGCTGCAATAATACGCAGTAAGCATCCATTTCCAACTTTTAATTTACATTTATTAAGCAGGTCACAATACCAATACCCTTCCTAGCAAGATTTTAGCTGGCTGTGATAACCTTTAGATTGCAAGTAAAATGGGCCACTTGCCATTGGTAGAACATATAGCTAACCTCAATAAAATACTCAGTTGGAGGAGATTGCCGTGAATCGATTGGTTATTTTATTTTTAAGTGCCTTCATGATGGTGGGCTGCTCAAGTATCTTATTAGATGATGATGAGTATGCTGGGCTCGATGAGCATGGTGAGTTTGATGAAAAAATTGTGGAGCCAAAAATCACTCAAAAAAGAGAACAGATAAAATTTAGTGAAGAGGAGAAAGCTGTTTTAGAGACAATCTCTAACAAATACGGTAAATGTGCCGCATACTATAAATATGCGATCTTGGTGGCTACAACAACAGATGAAACCCCATTTGAAAATATTGATGAAGTGGGGCAAAAGCAATCACTTTCAATTAAATATGCGCTTGGCTTAGCCATCCAAATCTTTGGGGAGAAGCAGGGGCGGCCTCTTGTCATCGAAAACTACATGAATGAATACCGAAATAACATCTTGATTCGGGCTCCTAAAAAGCTGGAATCACTAAAAAACAGACGCAAAAAAGAGTGTTTTCTTGCGCTTAGCCAACCTGAGGCTTTTGCTCTATCCCACCTTTCAAACTCTACAGGTGATGAAAAATTAAAATTAAGGCTAAGTGATATTTTTAAGCGTATAGAGACAAATAGCCTGTAGATCACATCCTATTGCCTTAGTGTTTACCACCCAGGTAAGCATCGTCAAAGGACAACAGGGTCAGGTCTTGCAATCAAGCACTCAGGAAATAATGATCAGCAAACTACGGCCTGAAAACTACAGTTAAACATAAGTCTTAAGGAGTGCGACATGCCAACAAAAATCATGTTAGTACCTGACAACAACGATTTAGGGCTTGTCATCACTATCAGACACATGCACGTGATGACCCCGACTCTTCTCGACCTTAGTGACAAAGGGTGAGGTCATGGCACGCATCAGTGCACTGTAATTTAACTGGAAGCTGATCTCAGTACCTACGGGCAAACAACGACTGGATTCAACAATAAGATGGTCACTACTCGCCCCAAGGATATCAATTCCAGTAGGTGATTGAAGGCCATTCGGATCGATATCCTGGTGTCCGATGGCCAGGATCGTCTGGAAGATATTGCCCCGATTTGTGACAGATGGCGTAACACCAAATGCGCTCTGGCCAACCTCACCCCATGGCTGTGATGGCTTAAGTTTTGATTCGATTACTTCAGCGGTGAGTATGATGGTATCGGTATACAGACCATCGATGGCTTGACGGTGCATTGGCTCACACCCTAACAGTATCGCTTCACCCAATCGAAGATTGTTTATCCGCCCTGTCTCTGCACCGCTTAGCACCCATTCGAGATTGGCAGAGTTACCGCCAGAAATGATGCTGAGTATGGGACCGAAGGTCGCATCAATCGAATTGGCCAGCGCGGACAGCTCAGCCATGTTGTTGGCATCGGGTGAGACGCCACAGCGGCACGCAAGGTTAGTTCCAATACCTTTGAGCTGTATGTTTGGGAAACGAATAGTCTCACGCACAACGCTCGCCAAGTCCCTCGGCATGATGCCTTCGCGCAGATCACCAAGCTCGACCATGAGCACAACCCCATGTATCCGCTTTAACTTCTGCGCGGCAGATGAGAGCTGACTGATAACATCAAGTTCAGTGTTGAAACTTATGTCAGCTTGTTTCACCACGCTTTCCACCTGGCTAAGCATCGGTGAGCGAATCAGTGTCATAGACGCAGCAACCTGAGCACCCCGCATCGCTTCGATATTCTCGATGCGGGAGTCACCCAGTCCAAGCACACCCGCCCGAAGCATTGCTGTGGCTATCGCTGGACAGCCGAGGCTTGCTTTGGCCACGCCTGTGACCGAAATGCCTCTTACAACCAAGCGCTCAATCAGTGTTCGGGTGTTATGGTAGATCTTGTCTAGGTCAATTTCTAACCGCGGCGCACTCACTACGCACAGTCAGCTAGCTTACCTTTAATCTTGGGGAACGCTGCAAAAACCATCTCAACCAGACGCTCAGGGGATCGCGTCAATGCATCTGTGGCGGGAATACCCAATTCGTGCTCATACTGTATGATCGCCTCATCAACCTGCTCATCTGTCATATTTTCATGGTTGATGGTAAGGCCGATCACCTTGGTCTGTGCAAACGCCTGGATGAGATTAATCTCGGAGGCTGGTGTCGGCATGACCACATCTTCAAAGTCACAAAGATGGCTACGCCCTGGTGCGTGCTGCAACACCACGCCATCTGCACAACTACCTCGCAGGATAAAAGTAGAACTCAAGTAGGCCGGGTGACTCAGCGCACCTTGCCCTTCAATGATAATGACATCAGGCTGCTCGCCTTCGAACGCTTCAACGATGCTGGCTTCCATCTCACCTGAACAGAACTGTGAAGGTATAGCATCGAGCGCAATGCCATAGCGGGCACCCTGAATCAGCCCCGTCTGTCCGGTACTTACCAACACCGCTTTTACACCAAAATCATTTAGGGCTTGAGTCAGAATAGTCGCAGTAGTGCGTTTGCCAATAGCGCCATCAGTGCCGAGTACTGCGATACGCGGGCAGGTAACCTCGGCAATACGGCCGCTGAACATCCGTAGATCTTTTTTGGCGCGAGGCTTTCGAACATCGAGGATTGTAACGTTGTAAGTAATAGATGCCGCAGCAAACACCGGGTCATCGTTCAAGAATTCATGGAGACCATTGACGATATTCATTCCGAGAGCCATAGCCTCAAGTACGAGACCGCGCTCATGTGGTGACAACATACCACTGGAGGGTGCTATGCCGAAAATGAAAGTGTCAGGTATGTTGCCTGCCTGGGCCAGTGCATCCTCAAAGTCACGACAAATGGCAATAGCATTTGGCCTATCATCAAGCACTGAGCCAGCATCAAGGCCCGCTTTTTCACTATCGATGACTGAGAGAATTTTGTATTTTTCTGAATGTCGGACAAGTCCGTTAGCTGTCTTGCCATCAGGGGCAGCGAAATTGCCCTCGCAATAAATGATAGCGGTTGTAACAGGATTTGAAGAGGTAGAAGGTGAGTCTATGGCAGGTGTGACGTTGAAGAGCGACTTATCAGTAGAAACTGGCGGTGCTTGTTGAGAATAAGGGCGGGCCTGTGGCGGTATAGGATAGATAATAGACATGGTAATTTCTCGTATTGAACTCAGGAGAGGCGACGAGATCGTGCCAGCCAGATTTAGCCAGTTGTCAACAAGAGGTCCCCACTAAGAAGTGGTTAAGTAGCCGCACAGGATAACATGGTTCGACGCAAAGAAATTGGAAAGGTAATCAGAGCTGTTAGCCCCACAACCTCAGAAAAGATGCTGGAGGAATTAAATATTAATCAACCTCGGTTTATCGGTTAGATATCAATAGGATGGTTGATATGCTTACATTGTCATAAAACCTTATAACCAATTCTATCTAGCCCCCCTGCTCTGGTTTCCGGCAAATATCATTC
>JAMOMH010000172.1 GCA_027068675.1 Sedimenticola sp. | reverse complement strand
TTGAGGGAATCAAAGCTGCCGACCTCGCCCAGAATGATCCGCCCGCCTTTGGGGGCGTCGGGGTTGGCGTAGGGTAGGGACACAAAATCCTGTGGTAGAGCAGGGGAGCCATACATAGCTATGCCATGCTGTGGTTCGGCCTGTGCGAATCCGGCGGACAGAATTACACTGGCGGTGCAGGCGATTTTCCTGAACCACGTGAAATATATTGATCTCATTTTGGCAACAATCCTTCACGCGCCTTGTTTCGTTACGGTTGATGGTAACGGGCAAATGCAACCAATTCAAACTTTTAGCTTGGCGGGTGGCAAGAGATTGCGTATAAAGTAATCACTGCTCGATAGGTTTCTTGCCTGTATGAAACCTGCCTCAATAACTTAACGCCAGCTTCGCGCTGGCGTTTTTTTTGTGCGGGTTAGGCAGAGGGCCGAGAGAACACTTACCGGGCCTTAATTGCTAGTCCACGGCAAGAGGTGCTGTATCATTTTGCGCTACTGGCGATAGTCGTAACCATAATCAAGAGCAACTGGGTAGGTACATGTATCGCGTTGCAGGAACTACCGGTGGTCGCTTTGACACCTTCGGGGGCAGACAGCACACCGATAAGGAGCGAAATACCCTAAGCAAGCAAAAAAACGGCCCAATAGAATCTTCCACCGAGCCGTTCATAAATCCACGTTTTCGAGTCCTTGGTCTACATGGCAGGACGAGCTGTTGGTACTGTATCATTACCACCGCTGGCAATAGCCGCAGCCATCAGTACAATCATCAGAATAGGAACGATCATCGCGCCGCCGGAGCTACCGGTTGCGGCTTCGACAACTTCTGGCTCCATCATTGGTTCAACCAGATTGCCGGCAAAAGCTTGGGTCGATGTCAGAGCTGCGATTGTTAGAGCAGATATTTTTTTCATTTTAAAAATCCTTTGTAAAATTTGAATACCACTTGTTGTTAACTAATGGCATTTTCCAACTCAAGAAAAAGCGTTTTCTAAATGTAAATGGCCAAAAAAATGGCCCGGAGGAATGAATTTCCAAGGCCATTTAAATGTAGTGTTGCCGTGCTCGACGTCTTAGCGAGCGTTAACAACTGGCGCAGGATCGCTACCACCGCTAGCGATCGCCGCAGCCATCAGTACAATCATCAGAATTGGAACAAGCATCGCGCCGCCGGAGCTGCCGGTTGCTGCTTCGACAACTTCTGGTTCCATCATCGGTTCAACCAGATTGCCAGCAAATGTTTGCGTCGCAGCCAGAACAAATGCGGATGTGAGTAGAATTTTCTTCATTTGAGTCCCCTTCAATTGTACTCTCTAATAATACGGAAATATTTACCACCAGAAGTGTGGCGATACAATATGTAGTGGCTTAGCAGCCAAACATCAGTTTATTGTGGTGAAGTCAGGCAACACTATTTGCCTGGATCATCCAATGGCAAAAGCGGCTGATCCTCGTCTTTGGGGGCTGGATAAACCAGCCCTGCCGAAATCACCAGCTTCATGGCATCCCCCACGCTCATGTCGAGATCAATCAAATCCGATTGTGGCACGAATAGCAAAAACCCCGAGGTGGGGTTTGGCGTGGTCGGTAGGAACACCGAAATCATTTGTTCACCCACCGGAATTTTTCGGTTCACCTCGCCCTTGGTGGTGGTGGAAATGAACGCCACCGCCCAGATACCCTTGCGCGGGTATTCCACCAGACAGACCTTATCAAACGAGGTTTCCGACTGGGCAAACACCGTTTCAGCCAATTGTTTCAAGCCGTTATAGATCGAACGCACCACCGGCATCCGGTCCACCAGATCTTCGCCCCAGTTCAACAGGGA
>JAMOMH010000171.1 GCA_027068675.1 Sedimenticola sp. | reverse complement strand
ATCTCAACACTCATATCAAATGGCGGAACATCAGCTTTATTAACATCAAGTGAACCGGCAGGAGTAATGATGCCATCATCAGCCATTTTCATCCAATCAACCAAACCAAACTTATCCTTCGGCATGCCGGGCAACATGAGCACCTTAGCATGTGAACCTGCGGTAAATTGATTCAAACTACCTAATGATGTCAAAGGGTCACCGATACCTTTAATTTCACCATCACTCCCCATATAGATAAGGCTTCTTGGATCATTGGGTGCCAACGTCTGCACTTCTGGCTTAGTTGACGCAGCAATAAGAGGTTCCGGCACTGGTGGTGGCGTAGCAGCAACGGGGATTGGAGCAGGCGCTGCTGTTGGCTCCGGTGCTATATTTTCAGCAACTGGAGCACTCTCTTCTACTGCAGGCGCTTGAGCGGTCTCTGCGCTGGGTGCATTTTTTGTCTCTGGCATACAACCGACCATCACAATGGCAGAGAGGCCAAAAAATGTAAACAGAGAGAGTCTCTGATTTATATTAAATAATTTTTTCATGCTCATCTCCCCACTTAGCGATTAGCTTGACCTTCATCCAATGAAGCTGAGTGACAACGATCACAATAGAGCGCTTCCCAAGCAATTTGGCCATTGTGGCAAGTACCACATGCCTCACCTTCCATAATTTTGCGCATGGAGATGTTGTTTGCACCTTTCTTCATGATAAAGATATTTTCATGGCAAACTTTACATTTATAGCGAATACGGTGAAACCAGTGAGGAAAAACCACTGCACCAACATCCGATTTCATCATACTGTCACGAGTAGAATCCATGTAGATATCACCATATTCCCTGGCCACAACCGTAGAGCTGGCGGAGGCAATCAAAACCACAACCAACAAGGTGTACATTACTATTTTTTTAATCATCATTACTCCTCAGAATGAGTTCTCGTTTGCATCAGACGGCAGCAAAAAAACCACTTAAACCAATCCTGCTCTCTATATAAATCCACAATCAGCTATTCAGCACCCCAAAAAATAGCCCACTGAATAACTCAACAATACCATCTGGGGCGAATTAGTATCATAGAGTTTTGATCTAGGTCAATAATACTCTTTTATTGTAGCCATTTATTACTGGGTGACTCTCTATTGTTATCAGGGATTCCCCCTGAGCAAGATGGATATCTCTTTGCTTTTCATCTGTTATCGCTCGATAATAATTTATCGCCTATGTGATAGATAATTTTGGCGTAGCAACCGATAGTTTCCAACAAGAGATAAGGCTCTACTCTACTATAAGAGACTATCTTTGCTAAAACCACTGCCCAAGCTTATAAAAAAAAGGATAGAACTCGAATGAGACCCGTAATGATAAGAGCCCATCGAATGGCGTTAATCCTCCTCAGCGCCACTCTTTTGTCTCTCTCTAGCCAGACGCAGGCAGATACAACTGCCTTCATTGAACAATTTATCAAGAACCAAATTGATCATAAATATGATAATCAGGTTGAGTTGATTGAACAGAACAGTGCACGGGTCTCCAGTGCCGTCAAACAACTAATTGATGAGGCGATGATGGAGGATAGGGTCTTTGAACAGCGCATGGGGTTGCTCGACTACGCCAGCAGCATGGCCTACATGCACTCCTACTGGAATGGCGATAAAGAACCTTTAAAGTTGGTTGAACCACTCATCAATGCTGAATTGTCAAAGGAGTCAAAACGAGTTGCCGAGATCATGAAGTGGAAAAAAGAGGAGCGTAACCTCGGTAACTTTGTGCTGAAAGCCAACCCTGAGAAGACTAAAGAGGCAGGTTTAGCGCCTGTTCTCTATCCTCACTGGATGCATCGAATCATGTTTGAGTGCAAAGTGTGTCACAACGCCATCTTCCAAATGAAGCGTTGGACAAATGACATTACACAAGAGAAAATTGTTGCTGGTAAGCAGTGTGGCGTCTGTCACAATGGAAAAATGGCCTTCAGCGCAGAAGAGGAATGCGAGCGCTGCCACATGGCTGGATTACCTGAGGCTGAGAAGCTACATAACCCCTCTAAAATTGATCAAATGAAATTGGCAAGATCTGCGCTTGCTATCGGGGCAAAATGGAATCCAAGCAGACTACCCAACGGAACAATGCCTTTAGACAAATACAAGTTCATCGATTGGCTTAAGCTGAAGGAGCTTGATGCATTCAAACCCATCCCATCGTTAGACAAAGATGCTGAACACAAGACAAGAGACAATGTCATCCGTTTTGTTAGTAAAAGCTCTTTTCTTGATGATGTTCTATTTGGCCACAAAGTTCATGCCGATTGGATCAACTGCTCAAGCTGTCACCCTGCCCTCTTTAGCGACACGCTCGGTGGAACAAAAATAAAAATGACTGAGATGTCGAAAGGTCGTTTTTGTGGCAACTGCCATGGCAAGGTCTCATTTACCTTCGCAGACTGTAAACGCTGTCATAACACCGCAAAAACAGTATTTGTTGAGGGTGCATTAGAGCGCCACCCAACAAAACGTTAGCATTTACTCCACACCAAAAAAATGGCCCTGCAGCTTTTGCTGTAGGGCCATTTTTTATCTCTATTTTTTGAATTAGCAGCAGCTCCCACCGCCATCAGTCTCATCACTCAGGGTCATATCAAACGGTAGACTCATGCCGCAGCCTGGGAAGATACCAAAATGGTTATCCCAGCTGCCATAAAACTCAAAATGCGGCGCAAACCGACTCTCATTTAACATTCTGTAGGTATTGCCACAGACTGCAAAATGTCGCCCCTTTTCGATCAAATGGTGCTTATCCAATAAAAAATCCTGCTCACTGTGAGCAATCCCCCCTTTGTAGACCACTGCCTGCCCATGGTCTTCACACGCGGCTTCTAGCCCGTCCAATTTGAAAAGACGGTAGGTGGCAGAGAAGAAGTTGATATGGCCAATACGTTCAATCACCTCTTGATTGCCAATTTTCAGTGGCCGATCTTCAACAAGGCGTGGATCATAAAATCCACACTGTTTGGCTAGGTTGTGGAAGTCATTCCAGTAGAGAGCACCACTTAAACATTCACCATAAAGAATAGGGTCATCCACTAATGCAGCGGGTATACGGCGATCTGCATAGACATCAGAGAAATAGAGTTCACCACCTGGTTTCAATATTCGGTATGCTTCTCGCAACACCGCTTTTTTATCAGGGCTTAGGTTGATGACACAGTTTGAGATGATGATATCAAAACTATTATCTTCAAAATTCAACTCATCTAGGCACTCGATATAACCCTTCTTAAATTCAACATTTGATACACTGTAGCCAAATTTCTCACGGTGATATTCAATATGACGATTAGCCACCTCAAGCTGTTCATCAGTCATATCGACACCCACTACTGAGCCAGACTCACCAACCAGCTGTGAAAGCACATAACAGTCTCGCCCTGAGCCACTACCAAGATCAAGAATACGCATCCCTTCAAGCTTCTGCGGAGCAACCAGACCACAGCCATAATAGCGGCTCATCACCTCATCTTGCACCTGTGATAGTGCTTTTTTTAGGTAGTTTGGGATTTGAGTATCCGTGCAACAAGCATCTGTTTTCAGGTCATCACTACTCTGTAACACTTTACCGTAATACTCTTTTACTACATCTTTCATGTTGCATCACACCTATAGCCAAACGGTTTAATAAGATCAATTATTACACGTTAGAAGCACTTGATATAAGTCCAGCAACCACCCCCTATATTATAAATCCCTACAACTTCAGGGATTGACCCCTCTCAACGGAGCTATACACTACTAGGCCTTTCACATGTGACAGGCTTTATAGACCATCGTGACCCAAAAGATCAGTTATCCAATTGGCAATAGCCTCTACCTCAGCATCACAGACCGCTGCACACTGGCCTGTACTTTCTGTCCAAAAACATTGGGTGATACAACCGTGCAAGGGTATGACCTGTCGATGGATCATCGCCCTTCAGCTAAGGAGATCATTGATGCCATTGATGATCCTACAAAATACGATGAGGTGGTCTTCTGCGGTTATGGTGAACCAACGCTACGCCTCAATGTTTTGTTAGAGGTGGCACGAACGATAAAAGCCACAGGAGGCAGAGTACGCATCAACTCTGATGGTTTAGCCAACTTGGTGCATAAACGCAACACCCTACCAGAGATGGCCGATTGCATTGATGCTCTATCAATTTCAATGAATGCTCAGGACAAAACTACGTATGACCGCTACACACAACCCACACTACCTGACTCATATAACGCAATGTTAGCCTTTCTAACTGAAGCCCCTAAACATATCACCCAAGTAACCGCTACTGCGGTGGATGGCCTTGATGGGGTTGATATCGCCGCCTGTGAGAAGCTGGCAGAAGCATGTGGCGTACACTTTCGAAAAAGAACCCTAGGGAGGGTTGGTTAAATGGCACTCTCAGATTACGTCAACACCTTTGGACAGGCGATGCTGAAACGCTACGGTGAGCGTGTACATAAAATCTCACTCGACGCCTCATTCACCTGCCCCAATCGCGACGGCAGCAAAGGGGTTGGTGGCTGCACCTTCTGCAACAACGTCTCATTTAGCCCCAACAGCAAACAGCCCACCCCTATCTCACATCAGATTGAAGCAGGCCGTCAGGTCATCCGAAAACGGACACGTGCACAGAAATATATCGCCTATTTTCAGGCCTATACCAACACCTATGATGAGACCACTGCACTCAAAATCCTCTATGACATGGCGATCAATGAAGAGGATATTATCGGTCTCTCCATCGGTACTCGCCCCGATTGTGTGCGAGATGATGTACTCGATCTACTCGCCAGCTATCAGGATAAAGGGTATGAGATATGGCTAGAGCTTGGCCTACAATCAGCCTTTGATGAGTCACTCAAACGGGTCAACCGTGGCCACGGCTTTGCTGAGTACAAAGAGACGCTGTTAGCTGCAAGAAAACGCGGCCTACAGGTCTGCACTCATCTTATCGCCGGACTACCGGGCGAGACAGGCTGGCATGTCAACGAAAGCCTCAATCGCGTGCTTGACCTTGGTGTTGATGGCCTAAAACTGCACCCACTGCATGTAGTAAAAAACACCATTCTTGCCAAAGAGTGGAGTGATGGTCTCTACCAGCCAATGACCATGCAAGAGTACATCAATATCGCCGCTGACGTGGTCGAACGCACCCCACCAGAGGTGATTTTTCATCGATTAACAGGCACTGCAGCACCCGATATTTTAGTCGCGCCTGAGTGGTGTTCTCTAAAATGGCGTGTTTTAAATGGAATTGAGGATGAATTATCGGCCAGAAAAAGGCAAAATCAGCGGGTTGCTTAAGGAGCTATAGTTCGACGGCTCTTTATTTTTACAAAATGTAGGAGTAGTAATTGTGGAATTAGTCTGTCCGGCGGGTAACCTGCCTTCTCTCAAGGCCGCTATTGATAACGGTGCTGATGCGGTCTACATGGGACTGCGTGATGATACCAATGCCCGCCACTTTCCTGGCCTCAACTTTAATACCAAACGAGCAATACAGGGTGTTGAATATGCCCGCGCTCGCGGTAAAAAAGTCTTCATGGCGATCAACACCTTTCCACAAGCAAGTGGCTGGGAGCGCTGGAAAGCAGCCGTTGATACCGCCGCAGAGCTGGGTGTCGATGCACTTATCGGAGCAGATATTGGCGTACTCGACTACGCCGCCAACCGCTGGCCAGAGCTACCACTGCATCTCTCTGTGCAGGCCTCCAGCACCAACTATGAAGCGCTAAAGTTCTACCATAGCAACTTTGGCATCCGCCGAGCGGTACTGCCGCGTGTACTCTCACTACCGCAAGTACAACATGTAGTTGAGAACTGTCCCGTTGAGATTGAGGTGTTTGGCTTTGGTAGCCTCTGTGTCATGGTCGAGGGACGCTGCATCCTCTCCTCCTACGCTGCGGGTGAGTCACCCAACACCTGTGGGGCATGCTCGCCCGCAGAACATGTCACCTGGAAAGAGACCGCAAACGGCATGGAGTCACGCCTTGGCGGTGTATTGACCGATCGCTATGAAAAAGGTGAGCAGGCGGGTTACCCAACCATCTGCAAAGGACGTTTTGAGGTTGAAGGCAACACCTACTATGCTATTGAGGAGCCAACTTCACTCAACACCTTAGCCATCCTGCCTGACCTGATGAAAGCGGGGGTCTGCGCTATTAAAATCGAAGGACGCCAGCGTAGCCCAGCCTACGTCTCACAAGTTGCCCGTATTTGGCGTGCGGCTATTGATATGTGTACAAAAAACCCAGACAACTACCAAGTACAAGACGAGTGGAATGTAGAGCTAGGCAAAGTCTCTGAAGGGGCGCAAACCACCCTAGGACCATATCACCGACCTTGGCAGTAACAACTAAGCGGTCAAAAAAAGGGGCTTGATAGCCCCTTTTTAATCTATTTTTTACAGCTTCCATCGATTTTCTTCTGGCGTTGCCGTTTTTTCACATTGTGATCGATTCGTTTATTTTTACGCCCTTCAAACGGATTATGGCCCGACCTAAATTCAACTCTTATTGGCGTACCATCCAGTTTCAATTCTGAGCGAAATTTATTGATCAGATAGCGCTCATACGCGTTAGGCACCGATTTCGTCTGAGTACCATGAATCACAATAATTGGTGGATTTCGCCCCCCTTGATGGGCATAACGCAGTTTAATCCGCCGCCCTTTCACTAAAGGGGGGGTATGTTGTTGAATCGCCTGCTCTAGAATACGGGTGAGCTGTGGTGTCGGCAGGTCTGCTGTTGCATTGGCATAGGCTTTGTTAACACTTGAAAGCAGTTTATCAACACCACTGCCACGCAATGCGGAAATATAGTGGTGCTTTGCAAAACTGAGAAAGGGTAGCCGTCGCTCCAACTCCTCTTTTAAACGGTCACGATCATACTTATCTAACGTATCCCACTTATTAGTGACAACAATCAACGCACGACCACTATCAAGAATATGCCCCGCTAACGTAGCATCTTGCTCGCAGATCCCCTGCTCAGCATCCAGCACCATCAAGATAACATTGGCTTTCTCTATCGCCTGTAGTGTTTTGATAATACTGAATTTTTCAATAACTTCATGGACTTTTGCACGCCGTCGCACACCTGCTGTATCAATCAGGGTATAGCGTTGCCCTTTATGTTCTAGCGGGATGAAGATACTGTCACGAGTAGTTCCAGGTAGATCAAAAGCGAGTACCCGCTCCTCACCCAGTAGGCGATTGACCAATGTGGATTTACCCACATTAGGGCGACCAACAACGGCCAGCTTTATACCGTCATCCTCCTCCTCTTCATCTACATCTGGCAGTGAGAGGAGAATCTCCTCTATCAGGACCTTTACGCCCATGCCATGGGCTGAGGAGATAGATTTCGGCTCTCCTAAACCCAGCGCATAGAAGTCGGAATTGGCAATTGAGCTATCAATACCATCACTTTTATTTACAACGAGAGTGATTGGCTTACCTTTTTTGCGCAACTCGGCAGCGATACTTTGGTCACCAGTGGTATAACCACCACGGCCATCGACAAGGAAAAGGATATGATCAGCCTCACCAATAGCGAGCTGAACCTGCTGAACCATCAGCTGTTCAATGCCCTCTTGGTTGCCACTAATGCCACCGGTATCGACCACTAGATAGTCACTAGAACCCAATTTTCCAACCCCATATTTTCGATCACGGGTTAGCCCAGGTTGATCAGCAACCAGCGCATCACGGCTACGAGTTAGCCGATTGAATAGCGTCGATTTACCAACATTAGGCCGACCGACCAGGGCGATTACTGGAAGCATGCTCTATTGCTCTATCTGTGTGGCAACAATGATTTTATCAGCAGCCTGGAAAACGGCCAGTTGCCCTTCAACATCAAACACATAAGCAACACCATCCACCACTGTTGGCTGCATTGAGATGGCGGCTAAATCAAAGTTTTCACGCGCTAAAAGGCGGCCATCATCAACAGATAACCAGTGTAGATAACCTTCAAAATCGCCTACTAATAGGTAGTTGTCACCCATCACTGCTGGTGCTGAGAGCTTACGCCCTTGCAACTTCTCCTGCTTCCATAAGACGCCACCAGTACGCCGATCAATACCCCATAGATGGCCACGTGCATCAGAGAGATAGACCTTTTCCTGATCGACACTTAGACCTGCGTATGAAGAGAGTTTGCTGCGCCAGAGTACATTGCCACTGTTCAGAGCAATGGCTGCAACCTCTCCTTGGAAACTGGCAGCATATACAACATCATCATCAACAATGGGGTCGGCATCAATATCAACAATTCGATCAAGCTCAGAGCGGCCAGTAGGAATGGTAATGGTTACCTCCCATTGAGGAGTACCATCACTTAGTTGCAGGCCAACTAATTTGCCACCAGAGAAACCTACAATTGCGAGTGAATCAGAGATTACAGGCGAGCCACTACCACGAAGTGTTAGCAGTGGTACTGACACCTGATAGACCCAGCGCTCTTTGCCCGATAAGGTGTCGAGACCATAGACTTTTCCATCAATCGTGTGAACCACAATGTGCGTTTTTGAGACGGCAGGCGTTGCTAATATTTCACTGCTAACCTGTTGTCTCCAGCGCTCTTCACCTGTCGTCTTGTCGAGTGCAATCACCTCGCCATTTAGACTGCCCAGAATCACCAAGCCCTGACCAACGGCTGGGCCTGCGCCCAATTCAGCATCCGTTTCAACTTGCCAGAGTTTGTTGCCATCTTCAATTTGATATCTGCTCACTTCTCCTTCAGATTTAGCGATAAAAACATGCTGATCGCTCAAGGCTGGCCGTAGTTTCAGCAGGTGGTCTCTACTGGATCCTTCACCGCTAGGTGGCAGCTCTTGGTCAAATATTTGCAGCCCAGTGATCACATTGGTCTGCCAAAGTTTCTCTATCTCTAAAGTCTGGGTGATATCAACCAGCTCAGCGGGAGGGTCACTATTGTCAT
>JAMOMH010000170.1 GCA_027068675.1 Sedimenticola sp. | reverse complement strand
TTGGTAAAGGGCTCTTGCTATTGGTTAATAAATTTTGCAGGTAAATATTACCGAATAGACCTGCCTGAATCTTATTGCCAATAAAAACCTGCCGTGGGTAACTCCATTTATTAAATAGCACTGGCGTGTTCTGAAAATATCTTTCCAGACACGCCAGCGCTGACTAAAGATTGAAAACCATCAATCTATTTCAGGTTTTACAGAAGGCAATTTCATCCTCCAGGTGATCCGGCACCCAATCACCCGTGGTCAGCAAAACTTGCACTGAGAGCTTGACGATATAGGCGCAGGGAGCCAAATCATTCACCGTCAACGGTGCTGCTAGCGTCGCGGTGCCAAATTGGTTATCTGCACTGGCTGCACCATCTGGCGTTAACGCCAAACTGTAGGGGCCACCGGGGCCTTTCATGCCGATACTGATACTGCCCAGATTGGGATGAGCAGCCGTGTAATTCACCGTAAGCGTCGTGTTAATACCAGAACAACCGTTGAGAATAAGCTCCTCCACATCCACCATAGCAACAGCCAGAGCGCTAGACTTGAGTTCCGCCATCCATGCTGGATGGTGCAATGTCCTATATCGGCTATTCTCTATAGCAACATTTTGGCAACTACCTGCGACAACACCCGCTATACCTGTTCCTACCTCGCGCACTTGCATACGAATTGAGTAATGGCGATTTTGGACTAATGCCTGCCCCGTCGAGGTGGCACTCTGGCTGGCGATAAGCGGGCCAGGCGTTTCAAGGTTTATGGTGGGAAAAGCAGCCAGTGAGGCTGTTATTAATCGAATCATGTTGCCGTTTGGGCTGAAAAACCCGATAGGTCCCAGGGCACTGCTGCTCTCCTGCGGCACCTGAATCCAATCACCGTGGCTATCAGCATTAACCGTTGCAGCCATCTCCCCAGCACTCGGCGCACCAACAATGTAATCGAGCGTTTTAATCGGGTTGGGACTGAGAATAGGAAAAGCAGGATTTCTTCTCTCAAGTACACCAATTTTAGTTTTTGCAATTCGCGCCATAACAACCGGAGTCCACGCAGCAAGCGGTGCACCGGTAGCATCAATCTCTTGAGTCTCAAAGCGGAACTCCATCGGCTGGTTGTTCAATTTTTTCGGTAGCACACCATTAAGCCGTACAGAACTAAAGAAAGCTCGGTTGCTGCTTTTTGTTAAACCCGATTGAGCAGGCAAGCTATCGATATCATCTTCATAGTTATACCCCCCTAGGTGGCTAAAGACAGGTAGGGGTTGAGGTTCCGTTGACTCCTGCGGCTCCTCAGTACACAGCGTGACACAAAAACAGGGCCCAACATTTTCTCTATCAGGATCTCGTCCTCGTGCTGCCGGTTCAATCAATAGCGGTGCACCCAAAGTAGTCTCCACATGGAAATAGAGATCAGGCCCACCATACATCTCAATATCTAGCAGAGTACCGGGTTGAAAGGCTGACGTAGGGTAGTAGATACGGAATCGGCCATTGCTATCAGTAGTAACCGAACCCAACTCATCATCCTGTAACCAGTCACGATCAAAGGCGGTAACTTTAGCAGCGGGGATGGGAAACTGACTCTCGCAATCGATAACACGGCCACAAATCACCCATACACCAAAACGTTCACGCAGGCGGCACCAAAAACGTGATGGCAAGCAGTACGTCCAATACCACATCAGTGCTTTTTCACGCTGACGCCATCTAGGTTGCAGGGTTGTAATCGTAAACTGAACCGGCGCGTGGGTACTGCTCTCTTGGCTCTGGCCCGCGACAGATGTGAGGTACACATCTAGCTCAAAAGCTTCACCTTGATATTTCTCTCTCTTCTCATTGAGTTCAAATGTGAAGTTACCATTTTCGTCTGTTTTAACTTCAGCAATTAGATGACCTTTTTTAGCCGCTATTTGCTTTTTATCGAGCAGGTTAATGGTGTGTTTAGTCTCTGCTGCTGCAAGCATTGTCTCTTTCTGATTATCACGCAGCCGGTAGAGGCGAACGGTGACAAACGCAAGATGCTCTTTACAATCCAGGCAGAGATAGGCGCTCAAATTACCTTTGAATATGAATGGCATGATCTTAATCCCCAAGTGTTATCGAATGGTTAAGTTTGAATCCCACTAAGATACCAGCACCACTATTAACGTGTAGTGAAGAGCCCTTTTGAGATAGGAGCTAAATTACTATTTTCGACATGGCAGATCTGTGACTTTATAGGGTCACAACGTGTGGATTATTCACGTGACAAATAAAAAACCTCGCCACAAGCGCACGAGGTATTCCATTTGTAGGTTCGCCTTGACCGCCATGGATGGATAAAATGCAGTGGAATTGTTGGGAACAACTC
Source organism: Sedimenticola sp. (assembly GCA_027068675.1). Taxonomy (GTDB): domain Bacteria; phylum Pseudomonadota; class Gammaproteobacteria; order Chromatiales; family Chromatiaceae; genus JAKITT01. Next base: position 406 of record JAMOMH010000170.1, on the reverse strand, counting down.
CTGTAAGGCGAACGTGTGCGGCTGAAGCCGCACCTACAGAAATATTTCGTTGCAAACAGCGGGAAGTCACTAACCGCCCGCATAGCGGGAGGCTTGAAGAAAGCCCCTAAAAGGGGCCATTGGTTACGTTGTTCATGCTTAGGCAAAATAGCTTCCTAACCGGTTGAAAACAGATATAACCACAGAGGGCACAGAGAAAAGAAAAGTATTTTGGATTCTCTGTGGTTTATTCTTGTTGGCCGTTACCATGAGGCCACATGCACGCCGGAACGGCAGAGCCTTTTCAAGTCTCACCGGCAAAGCCGGTGGTTTACCTCAATTTGAATTAAACCCATAGTGATTAAAAAGGCTTCAACCCATCCAACGATGTAAAGTGAATATGCCACACAATCAGTATGAATTTGTC
>JAMOMH010000169.1 GCA_027068675.1 Sedimenticola sp. | reverse complement strand
AGTAAGGTCTTGCAATCATTTACCCTCTTAAACAGATTGCATTGCAAGACTCAGCCTTGTTGTTTCTTATTGTAGGGTGCGCCGTGCGCACCATGTCCAGCTATCCGTATACATCAAACCACAAATAATGAATAAACCATCACCGTGAATGGTGCGGGAGTGGGAGCGGGAGCCGCACCCTACCTAGTTTATTTACGGAGTGCTCATTGATAAATAGAATAGGATGAGCCAACCTCCCCCCTATTCAGCCAGCTCCTTCACTGCATGTGCTATGGCGCAGGCGATATCGGCTCCATAACTGCTGTCGATAACGGTATCACTGCTGCGATGGTAGTTGGGGTTGGCATCTGCTGGTGGCTCTCCACTTTGATTGATAAAGAAATCTTCTGATACCACGACGGCTGGGTAACCTTGCAGGTGAAACGAGGCATGATCACTGCGGTTAATCGCCCCATCATGTGTATTGCGATTGGGATTAGCGCTACCAATGGTGCCTTGATAAATCTGTGCGGGCGCCAAACTACCAAGCTGTGCTGCTGAGCTGGCCACTTGATTGGCTATAGGCAGTGATAGGTCACGAATATGCGGATCGGTATATCCGGCGTGTATTTCGAATAGTCGATTCGAGTCGCTATTGAAACCAATCATATCCATGCAGACAGCGGCCTTTACTTTGGCATTGATCGATTTGAGATAGGTGGCATAGGCCTGACTACCGACCATGCCCTGCTCTTCTGCATTAAAAAAGCAAAAACGTACGCTATGCCTCAGTCGGTTTCGATAACGCATCATAAATTTTGCAGCGGCTAGCGTGCCTGCGATACCCGATGCATTATCATCAGCACCGGGAGCGGCATCGTTGACGGGATCATATGGACTACTAAATGATGCGGTGGAGTCTAAGTGGGAACCCACAATAACCAGACGCGCACCAAACCCTGCCTGTGGGTAGCACAATATTGGGTAGTGATAGATCCCTAGCTGCCGTTCTGCTAATTGGCGCAGTTGCCAAGGCCGTTTTGCTGAGGCACAGAGTTGGGCGGACCACTCTCTACCGAGGATCTTCTCTAATGGGATTAACCAAGATGAGAGGGGATTGGCGTGGCAATGGCAGGCGAAAATGTGCCTAATCTTCTCCCATATGGCTGGATTAAGCTGCAAATAACCGCGCCCTGGTAGTTCTGCGATAACATTTTTTGCGGTGTCTCCTTCCACATTAAAGCTGTGAGTCCAGGCACAATAACCCATGGCTCGCAGCTCTTTTAATAGGGCATGCACAACCCGTTGATTATCGGCATGGCTCACTTCACGTGATTGAATCAGACCGGCACTATCAAGTGGTGTGACGCCACTATAGCGATCGACAATATTTTGGTAGCTTTGAGCGGTAGTTGGGCAGCAAGGGAAGAGCAATTTCAGATCACCAACCACCTTTTTTACGGGACCAACCTGCTCAATCAAATCAAGCTTTCGCAGGCTGCGTAGTAGTTCTGTCTGTTCACTATCTAGGGCAAAGCCAGATTTGTCTGTCTCTGTTTGAGCAGGTTGTAAAAGCTCAGGGCTAGGCATCAATTGCCAATGGTGGCCGTGGTTACCGTGCAGTGAGAGTTCATCAATATTTTCATCTGCGCTGAGCGCAATCAGTATGCGGCCCTGCTCGTGAGATAGGATGGTTCTATTTTTCAGGGCAGAGAGAAGATCTCCTTTTGTCGGTTTATCAACACGAATAAAGAGAACGTCCTGACTGGCAATATCAACAGGGTATATTTGCAGCTCAATATCCCTCTCAACCGCCGCCGTAATGGTACGCAACGACAGTGAGCAAAAGAGCTGGCATGCCCCATCATCCTGCCTCTCTATATAGTAGGGCACCACATCGGGTAACTGTTCAATCTCACTCTTTTGCCCCTCTAGCCTGGCAAAATAGAGCTTCTGATGGGTGATGAGACCTTTCACCATCGCTGGGTGAGGCACTGCCTGCATACCCACTTCTAGGGCAGCAGCACGAAGTTTTCGATCGGCTGCAATCAGCAACACTTCAGCAGGGTCTTCAGCCAAACCCCGGCAGGCTTTGGCCAAAGCACAACTATGTGCAGGGGGTAGATGAATCAGCTCCAGCTCAGCATGCAGTAGTGTAAAAAAATCACTTTCTGCACTCTTTTCTTGACTACTATCCGCAAGAAAAGCGACGCGCATGCCATCTCTAATAGCACATTCAACAACCTCAGTTACAACGAGGGTTAGTCTGTTCGTTGTGGTTGATACTCCCTCATCATCAATCGATGACAGCTCATTAAAGTTGTAGTGGTCATGAGCAAACAGCAGCCGCCGAATAGATTTTAAATAAGCTGATTTCATCTCAGTTCACCTCTTTTGGCGGTTGACCATACCGGAGACGGACAAATTTGCTGTTTATTGAGTCACGAGGTTTTATGATGACAAAAAAGTTGTCGTAACCCGTCTCTTCACTGATCGTACCTATCTCTGGGCTACCTAGGTTTTGCGCAATTTGCTGAAGCAAGCTGTTATGGCTAACGACTAAGATGTCCCGCCCTTTCCAGTTTGCATTAATCTCATTAACCACATTTTGCACATATTGGTTGGCATTTGATGGTGGCCTTACGGCAATAATTATCGGCTCTAAACCGAGATGGGTTGCCAGCGGTTGTGCGGTTAATTGGGTGCGTTGCAGATCACTGACGATAATGACATCAATCGACGCATCTTTGAGCGCCTCTTTTAATGCATCAGCTCGCCTCTCACCATCGGTTGTTAATATTGGGTCATTAGCTGGCTGAACCGCTTTTTCAGCATGACGAACAATATATATTTTGCTGGCTGAGCAGGCTGAAAGCGTTAGCAAAGCAAGGATCATTAACAGTAATAAACGGTATGGTTTTCTTTTATTGTTCGCTTTCATTAGAATACCTTTTAGAAATTGCCAAACAAATCTGGTTGAATTTAGGCTGAAATGGCAACCTCCCACCGAATGGCAGGAGGTTGCAGATCAGAGAGGTGGTTACCCCTCTTTGCCATCACTCAGCAAGAAGGTCACACCGCCTAAAGCAAGACCATCCACTTCATGAACAACCGTCACCATGGGACGCCCAGCTACACCCGGTGGTAGCGCCTCAGCCGGTGTTTTGTATTCACCTTGTAGGTTAGGTTTTATCTCCAACCGCCTATTAATAACGCCACATTTAGCGAGTTGATCAAGATGATGATCAACATCTACCCGCGCATTAGCACTCTCTGCTTTGTTGATACGAATGGTATCGAGACGGCTCTCTTTGGGCCTTAGACTGATGAACTTCTGGCGCTTCATATCAACCCGAGAGACCGTGTAGTTTGCTGGCAGCCGGGGGATAACTCTGAGTTCTATTGGAAAATGGCGAGCAAGCGTATTACGACGAATCAGATTCAGATCAATATAAGGCCGGCGGACTTTTACATTGCCAAAATTGGAGACAGCGCGTTTATTGTCACTATTGGGATCTCCTGCCGCCGTAACAACGGCACGTATGCAGAAATGATCACTCACCCCATCAGAGTTTGGCGACCAATCTACTGACCAAATATTGCTGGCTTCAACCGCTAACGAAAGCCCCGTTAAGGTTTGAATATCTCCCGCTTTGTCTCTGACGGGCAACCAAGCCGCATCTGACAACCCACCCGCTGCACTTTGGTAGAAGAGACAGATAGATATATTGTCGGCATTGGCATTGCCTTTGTTGTGCAGGCGCACTTTCAATTTATTGTTAAAATTAAAAAAGACCTCACTATCGGCCACACCATCGTTGTCATTATCTACCCAGATATCGGGTGAGACCCAAGTCCAAGCCCAATTGCGAGAGTCGATCTCATACTCTGTTTTCATCTTGCTGTGCCAGCGAGTCACCATCACATCGGGTGCTACACCAACAGAGTCAACATTGATCGCATACGAACCACTCGTTTCACAGCCCGATACAACAATCAGCACTCTGTCTAGCTTTTTGCCACATCGCTCGTTGGTGATGCGTTTTGTATAGTTAGTGCTGTCAGTACGATGAATATCGCGCAGACGGCCATCTTCATCAATTTGAGCAACCTGAAATAACAAGCTGCTAAAGCCAGAATCGGCGGAGAAGTCGATCTCAACATTGGTAACGGCGGGATCAACGTTTATCACATAATAGCGACTGGCTAAACCATTCACGCTACCGACAAAGGTTTGCGAGCTGGTGATGCCACTGGCAGTCAAGTTGATCGAATTGGTGACGGTAACAGAGGGCATTGAGGTGATATCTGCCGGTGTACCACCGATCACATTATCGATATGAATATTCTCCTCATCCTCAATAAAATCGAATCGACGATCAGGCTGATTGATACCTAAATCCTTCAAATAACAGGCAAGCACATAGTTACCAAAGGTCGTTTCACTATTGGTACGATCCTGCTTAGCCGCATCAGTATAGTGAAACTGGTACATATCCTGATACCACGGCAACTCACGGATGGCCGCTCTCACATCAGCGGTGGAGTAGCTACCGGCTGAGCACTTTTCAATGATTTTTCGGTAGGTCTCTACCCCTACAAAGGGCTCAGTTTGATCAGCTGAGTGCTGCTCTGCAATGTAACGCCAAAAGAGTGAGCACTTATAACTAGAGCTATCCAACGATATATTGGGATTGGCCATCACCCCCGTGCCATTAAAGTTTATCCGCGTTTCATCAATATAACGGTTCATCAGATCAGCCGCTGAATCCTCAGCAAAAATTGCCCCCCCTTCAAAGACCGATCCTCGCCACGTCCCCGTTCCACCATACTCATACTGAACCATGTGAAACAGCTCATGCACCGCCACAGCACAGAGCACATCGGGGTCCAGATTATTGTTGAGATAGAAGGTGCCGGATGAGCTAGCAGAGCCATACGGGCTTGTATTAATCACAACCGGAATTTTTCCTCCAGCCGCCGGATTGAGCATATTGAAAGGGGCATTGATGTAAGCAGCCAAAGCCCGCTCTAACCAGAAGCAGATCCGTTTGATATAAGCGGGGGCACCACCAGCAGGTAGCGTGGTTAAAACAGCAGGTGGGTTTGAACCTGGGTCGATAACATCCTCTCCCGCCGTACTAGAGGGAACTGCAGCAGAGCCTGAGTCTTGGTAGGTGATAGTAAAGTTTGCGCACTCATGCGTCTGTACAGCAAAACCAGTCCGACGCATGTGCAGAATATCTTCCACCTCAAGCTCAACTTCACGCGGCCATTTCTTCAGTTTAATCAGCTCATCTATCGTATTGAGTATCAACGTACCGCCACGAATTGTTTTTGAATCATGAGTCGGTAGCAACTGCTCAGAAAGCTCAGCAATTATCTCCGCATCTTTTTTTGCCGCATCAGGATCAACCAGCGCACGCGCAATGCGCAACACATCTTCAGGTTTAGCACGATTAACGGCAGCCGCATCTAGCTCAAGCTCACCGACATTTACCGTAGCCAACTTCAACTTGCCACACTTGCGTAAATGACCCGGTATTAAGATATCTAAACCCCGAGCCAGTTTTCCTGCCCGGAGTAATTTCGGTAAGCGGTATAAAATTTGATCATCAGCCGTTACCAACAGCACATGGTTGCCCGCTTTGGCCATCTTACCGATATCAGTGGGCTTAAAATTAAATTGCCCTCGTTTTGAGGTTTTAGCACAACACCTTACTGTTGCATCCGATAGATTGGCGATTTCACTGGCAACAAGAGCAATCTCTGCACCCTCTACAGGTTTAAGAGTGTCATCCCAACGTACGCTACCAGCAACGCCTGCATTACTCTCTTTTTTCATTTTATATCCCCTTAAAATCACGCCATGAGTGGCTATTCACACATCGAACACGGCTACTAAATCTCTCATCAGAAAAAGCAGCTAAATTACTTGTCGTGAATTACTTTAAGGAGAGCGAGATAAATTAGCTGTGACTTATTCACCTATTTTTATGTGACTTATTACCAAAACTTTCTGGAATGAGCGTTGTACAAATGATGATATTTGGATAGGCTGAAACCCTATCCATTACGATACCGCTGGATTAGAGATCTGCGCCGTAAACTGACGGTGTATTCCGTTTGTAGGTTCGCTTTCAAGCGAACATGTGCGG
>JAMOMH010000168.1 GCA_027068675.1 Sedimenticola sp. | reverse complement strand
CCCTCTTTGTCGATCAGGAAGGAGCCACGCAGTGCGATGCCTGGGCCTGTACGCATGTCGTAGGCATCGGTGATCGATTTGTCGATATCGGCAATCAGTGGGTACTGTACGTTACCAATGCCACCGTTGTTAACTTCGGTATTTTTCCAAGCTAGGTGAGAGAAGTGTGAATCGATAGAGACACCAATCACTTCAACGCCACGCTCTTTGAACTCATTCAGACGGTGATCAAAAGCAATCAGCTCTGAAGGACAGACAAAGGTAAAATCAAGCGGGTAGAAGAAAAGAACAACATATTTACCTTTATAGTCAGAGAGGCTGATCTCCTGAAAGGTGTTATCAGCCATTACAGCCTGTGCAGTAAATTCTGGTGCAGCCTTACTTACTAAAACGCTCATATTGAGTTCTCCAAAAATAGAAGGTGTCTGTTTTATAAAAATTTAAGATGATTAATGATAAGCCATCATTTCTGTCGATATATTGTCATTGCGCTTGCATATTGTCAACAAAGATTTCAGAATAAAAACAATTTTGTTCTCAGGGCATCAAAACCAAATAAAATGATCAGTAATTTAGTCGGTAACAAAATCCGTGAAATACGCGCCACGCGAAAGATGACTCAGCAGCAGTTGGCTGATCGTGCAGATATCCCACGCGCCACACTCGCCTCAATGGAGCGAGATGACTCTAACCCAAGCCTTGCAGCGGTCTACAAAATAGCGGTTGCACTGGACATCACCATTGATGCACTTCTTGCGGTGAAGGATCAGCGGGTCGCTGTGACTCGCGCTATAAACATGGGGCGTTCGGTATCGGGCGATGGCCTCTACCGCGCCACAGCGATCTCTCCTGCCAGTAATACACACTTCCATCAGCAACTCTTCTATCTGGACGCTGGCTCCACCTACCAAGGTAAGCCCCACCCGCCTGGTAGTGAAGAGTATCTGCACATTCTTGAAGGCGATGTGACATTAGATGCTGCGGGAGAAGTGGTTAAGCTCAATAAGGGGGACAGTGCCTGTTTTCGCAGTAATATTGAACACAGCTATTATAACCCTGGCTCCTGTCAGGCGATCGGCATTGTGACTATTCTTGTCTTTCCAGATCCAAGCTAAGTAGCAATCGGCGGAAGAACACGAGCAAAAATAGCTTCAACCTGAGGCATCTTTGCCCAGTTTTGCATAAAGCGATCACGGTCATTTTTTAGTGCCGGAAGAAACGATCGGTATGAGCGATGCTGCTTCATCGAGTCAAGATCGATCAACTGTGGTTCGCCATCAACAATCAGGATATTGGTCGCTTTCAGATCACCATGGCTAATTCGGAGTGACTCTAACTGACTCATCACACCCGCCATTTTTTCTGCCATAGCGGTCAGTTGTTCAACGCTATGTGAAGCATCGGTGAACCACTCTCGTGCATCGACACCACTGACATGAGAGGCGATAAAGTATGTAGTTGGCCGCAAGTGGTTGCGCGTATTGCGGTAGAGAACAACGGGATGGGGCGTGGCGATGCCATAGAAAAGAAGACGATGTGCATTTTGCCAAGAGGTGTGTGAACGACCCTTGCGTACAGATAGCTTCATGCCATGAATAAAACTCTTTACATTATAACGCTTTACAACAAGTTCATGACAACCAACAGCAACACGCCAAACAGTGCAGGTATTGCCATCTTTCAATAACGTCTCTGGCTCTGGACAACTGCTATCTGGGTCTCTTAAAAAAGCCTTCATCGTTTCGCTATAAAAATCTCTATCAACAACCAGTTGGTAGTCTGCCGACTTATAGCAAGCAAAAGCGCTACACTCACGCAGTGTTTTTTTCAGATAGTTCGCTTTCCGTCGTTCACGCCATTTTTGTACACGTTTAAGAAATAGCGTGCTTTCTTCGGTAACGCCCCACTCTCGCCCCAGTCGATAACGCTCAAGTAGTCCCTCAGAAAAACGGTCATAAACGGGGGTATTCTGAGCCAATAGCAGTGCTAGATTATCGAGCGATGGCTCTTCTGCCAGCACATCTGCATCTACCTTAATATCAGCCCCATCAAGCGTATATAGTTCTGTTTCATGCAGCAAAAAATTATCAAGGTGCAGGTCATATTGCTGAACCCCTGATTGGTGGTGCACTACAATAAGGTCAACCAGCTGTTCCATTATATGGAGACGCTCATCATCAGGGGCTTGTCGCCACACTTCGGCCATACTTTTCGCAGGTGCGATCTCAGCCAACAAAATAATGAGCCACGGTTCTCCTTCAACCTCACCCGCATGAAGCACTTCTGGCGCAAGAATATCTGCCGCATGTAGCGCCTTCAGACCATCCAACTCCCGCTGCCAATGTTTTTTTGCTCGTTTGGGGTCTTGAAACACCTTGGCAAAGACCATCTGCTCACCCCATTGGGCATAGAAGACTTGGCGTTTTCCTGGCAGCAGGCGCACCCGTTTTTGGCACACCAACTCAATGGGACTATCTGTCAGCATCAAGCGGCGCTGCTTTTTGGAAAATAGCTCTCGGTCATTCATCAAAACAGGCTGTATTTCTTCTATCTCATGCAGTGGCTATTTAGCCACAAAAGCTGCCAAATAGGATCGTTTTTTGCTTGGCGCTCTTCAGGCAACATGCTAACGTCACATTAGTTTACTACTCCTATCTTAAATAGGGGTAACTTTGTTAACCATGCTCACCGATGGTGGAGTAAGAGAGATGAATCAAACTTTTGATCGTATCGGTGTTATTGGAAAACATGCTGACCCTACCGTTAGTACAACCGTGCTGCAACTTGCGGCCTATCTAACCAAGCGCGGCCATGATGTCCATCTCGAAGATGCCACCAGCAAACTGATCAAACAACACTCTTACGCCACATCCACTATGGCTGAGCTGGCACAAAACCGTGATTTGGTGATAGTGGTGGGAGGCGATGGCACACTACTGCATGCCGCACGCACCTTCTCCGATGTGCGCACACCTCTACTGGGCATCAACTTAGGTCGCCTCGGCTTTCTAACCGATGTCTCATGTGATGAGATGGAAAATAGCCTCAACCGCATTCTCTCAGGTGACTATGAGATTGAGCACCGAAGCCTACTAAAAACCACTATCAGTAATGGTGAAGAGGGCGAGCCGGTAAAGGCACTCAACGATGTCGTCATTCATAAATGGAACAGCGCTCGGCTGATTGAATTTGCAACCTACATCAACGGTCAACTAGTCACCGAGCAACGCTCTGATGGCCTGATCATCGCCACCCCAACCGGCTCCACAGCCTATGCCCTATCGGGTGGCGGCCCAATCCTCTACCCCTCTCTCAATGCACTGGTCATGGTTCCCATCTGCCCACACACGTTGAGCAATCGCCCCATCGTGGTTGATGGTGATAGTGAGGTGGAGATCCATATCACGCCTGGCCACCATAAAAATGTCCGTATCACCTGCGATGGATTAAAAAGCCTTGAAGCGAAAGAGGGGCAACGTATTTTAATCCGTAAAGCAAAACTCCCCATTCAACTCATCCACCCCAGCGGCCATGACCACTTCAGTGTGCTACGTGCCAAACTGGGTTGGGGTGAGCAACCTACCCGCTGATATGCTGTTACATCTTCAGATTAAAGATCTGGCCATTGTGGCCTCTATCTCTATGGATCTCAGCAGCGGCATGAGCGCCCTCACCGGTGAAACAGGTGCAGGCAAATCAATTTTTGTTGATGCACTTGGGCTGGCACTAGGTGATCGCACCAACAACGGTATGATCCGTAATGGCAAAGCCCGAGCAGAGGTGACCGCACTATTTGATACTAGCAAGCTACCAGAGGTCGAAGCTTGGCTGCATCAACATGAGCTGGATGATGATGGTGGGTGCATTCTGCGCCGAGTGCTTGTACGTGATGGCCGCTCTCGGTCTTTCATCAATGGTCGTCCGACCTCCATTCAGTTACTACAAGAGTTAGGTCAACAGTTGGTTGATATCCACGGCCAACATGCTCATCAATCACTGTTACGCAGCACGGTTCAACGTCAACTGCTCGATGCCTACGGAAGCTTCCGCCCTCAAGCTGATAGGGTGAGTAAATGCTATCGGGAGTATCAAGCCCACTACACGCATCTAAACGATCTCACCCAATCAGAAAAGGATCATAACTCCCGCCTCGACCTGCTGCAGTTCCAGGCTAACGAACTAAGCCAACTCAATCTCACTCTTGAAGAGCTAGCAAATTTAGACCGTGAACTGCACCGTCTAAGCAACCTTGAGCAGCTACAAACCAGCTGTGGCACTATACTGAATGAGCTCTATGAGGGAGACAATACCGTACTCACATGCCTGAGTAGAGCCTGCGCCAAACTGGATCAACTACAGATTCTCGATCCCACACTCAATGAACAGCACGGCTACATCGAAAATGCGCTCATTCAAATCCAAGAGGGTGCTTCTGGACTGCGAGACTATATGCTTTCACTTGAGGCTAATCCTGACACTCTTATCGAGGTTGAAAACCGATTAACAGCCATCCACGACCTCGCCAGAAAATACCGCATTCGCGCCGATGAACTACCAGCACGGTTGGATGAGATAAACCAAGAGCTATCTGCGCTAGAGCGGGCAGATGGTGAACTTGAGGCGCTGCAACAACAGCTAGAAGCATGCCACCAACAATATGTAAATGAGGCTAAAAAGCTAACAAAAAAGCGGGTTCAAGCAGCCAAAGAGCTAACCAAAACAGTATCTGAGGCGATGCAAAAACTGGGTATGGAGGGAGGGTGCTTCTCTGTAATATTGTCACCATTCGATGATGGTGAGATCAGCAGCAGTGGTGCTGAAAAAATTGAATTTTTAGTCAGTGCCAACCCTGGCCAACCAGAACAGCCTTTAAGCAGAGTTGCCTCAGGTGGTGAACTCTCTCGCATCAGCCTCGCTATTCAGGTAGCAACTGCAAAATGTGCGGCGATCCCCACCCTGGTTTTTGACGAAGTCGATGTCGGTATTGGTGGAGGAGTGGCTGAAATTGTCGGCCAACTACTACGCCAACTAGGCCAATCCAAACAGGTACTCTGCGTAACCCACTTAGCCCAAGTGGCGGCGCAAGCCTCTCAACACATAAAATTTTCCAAAAGCGCCTCTGAATCAGGCACTGAAGGGGAAGTTGTATCACTCAACAGGCAACAAAAAACCGAAGAGATCGCCCGTATGTTAGGTGGTCTTGAAATCACACAGCAGACCTTGGCACATGCTGGAGAGATGTTAGAAAAGGTTGTTAATTAACGCAATATTATAGAGCGGAACCTATAACGATTTAAGTCCGACAATAGCAGCATTATGGCTATCCATCACAGCTACAGTTGGGGTCACCACAGCGCCCATAGATGGTCAAAGCGTGGTCCAAAATAGCAAACCCACGCTCCTCAGCAATCTCTTTCTGCCGCGTCTCTATAAGGCGGTCAAAGAACTCTTCAACTTTCCCACAAACAACACAGACCAAGTGGTCATGGTGCTCACCTCGATCAAGTTCAAAGACTGAGTGACCACCCTCAAAATTATGTTTAACGACCAAACCTGCTGTTTCAAACTGTGTTAAAACACGATAGACGGTCGCTAGGCCGATATCTTCACCCCGCTCAATCAACATCTTATAGATATCTTCAGCACTTGGATGACGATCTGAACTAACTTCCAGTAGCTCTAGAATTTTTATACGAGGCAGTGTCACTTTAAGCCCCGCCTTCTTTATTTCACTGTTATGCAACTGAAAACCCTCTGTAAATTCCCTTTGCCACATGATTGGCCAACCTGTTCATAATCAAGATTTGCTCAGCGCCTTCCTAGTGGTAAAATAGGCTCCACACTGAAACACTTGATAGCTTTCTGGTTTCAATCCTAACAATTACCAAAGGTTTTGTAATCCTACCAATCATGCAGAAACACCTCATCGCTTTTTTTATCTGTTCAACATTTGCTCTGACTGGCTGCTCATCAATGGATGATATCCCCTTTGTTTACAAGCAGACGATCCAACAAGGCAACACGATTGATCAAAAATCGGTCAACCAACTGAAGGTGGGGATGAGCAAACGCCAGGTGCGTTTCGTATTGGGCACCCCTCTGCTAATTGATCTTTTTCACGAAGAGCGCTGGGACTATATCTTCACGATGAAGCGATCACGTGAGACGCTTGAAAGAGCTTCTCTCTCGCTCTATTTTGAAGAGGATCGTCTCATCAAAACAACAGGGGATTTAAAACCAGACCCAACAGCCTCGCAAGTTGATGAGAATCGAGAGCTAATCGTTAGCGTGCCTGACTATATTGATAATCGAGGCATCATCACTAAGCTGCTATATCGACTAGGTATTGATATTGACGAGTAGCACCTTCAGACCTAAAACCAGGTAAAAAAAGTTCCACCCTAACCCTGCAAATTTTAACTACTCAGCCTCTGCTGCTGGCTCTTTCTTTGCTTTCTTCTTGCGAGCTGCCTTTGGATCGGCAATTAGCGGACGATAAATTTCGACACGATCTCCAACATCCATCTTTTGCTCCAGCTTGCCCGCTTTACCAAAAATACCCACCTTATTCTTCTCCAGGTCAATCTCTGGGAACTTAGCCAAGACACCAGAGGCATTAATAGCCTGCTCGATAGTGATGCCAGGTTCAGCATCAACCGTTAAAATAAGCTGCTCGGCTGGTGTTGCATAAGCCACTTCTACTACTATTTTTTCACTCACAATAGACCTCTTCAGCACGTTTACAGAACGCATCTACCATTGTATTTGCAATCTGGCTAAACACTTTACCAAAGGCCGAGTTTATTAGTCGGCCCGAAAATTCAAAATCCAAAATTAGCTCAATTTTACAGGCATCTTCCCGCAAAGCAGTAAATTTCCATCCACCTTGTAGTTTCCGGAATGGCCCTTCAATCAGCTCAATATCAACCCGCTCATTTTTCACCAGCGTGTTACGGGTAGAGAAGGTCTGGCTGATACCGGCACGCGCCACTTCAAGTTCACCGCAAATCTCATTCTCAGAGCGAGAGATCAGACGGCTTGATCGACACCAGGGCAAAAAATCGGGGTAGGATTCAAAGTCATCTACCAATTTATACATCTGTGCTGCTGAGAAAGGGATCAGCGCACTTTTACTAACTACCGGCATCAAATACACCAAATGCTTTTAGGAAAACTGCCATCACACACAGTGGAGTGATATAACGAACAACAAAACGCCATACTTTATAAAGGGTATCGTCACCACCAAACTCATCGGCTGTCGACTCTCGTTTCATAACCCAACCCGCAAAAATGGCCATCGCAAGACCACCTAATGGCAACATAATGTTGGCGGTTAGGATATCAAATATATCAAACAGACCGTTACTCTTAGTCTCATTGATAAAAGTGAATTCAAAAGCCCAAGAGCTAAATGACATAACGGTTACAATTCCCAGCAACCATGTCAACAGGCCAATTAGAGAGGCTGCCCAGACACGAGGAATCTGCCTATTCTCCACCAACCAGGCGACCACCGGTTCAATGAGTGAAATCGCGGATGTCCATGCGGCAAAGGTTAGCAGTAGAAAAAAGAGTGTACCGAAAAAAGTGCCACCCGGCATATTGCCAAATGCAATAGGCAATGTTTGGAAGATCAGCCCTGGCCCTGAGCCCGTCTGTAAGCCATTGGCAAACACAATAGGGAAGATAGCCAAACCGGCCAATAACGCAACGACCGTATCCATTACCGCGATAATGACCGATGTCTTGGCAATTGAGACATCACTCGGCAGGTAGGAACCATAGACCATAATCGCCCCCATACCGAGACTCAACGTAAAGAAGGCGTGCCCCATTGCCGTCAGTACAGCACTTGCTGTTATTTTACTGAAATCAGGACTGAATAAAAAAAGCACCCCTTGGCTAAAACCACCACTGTTCATCGCATAACCAACCAACAGCAGCAGTAGAATAAAGAGTGCAGGCATCAACACTTTTACCGCTTGCTCTAACCCCGATTTCACTCCTCGAGCCACCACTACGGTGGTCATTATCATAAACAGGGTGTGCCAAATCATTAGCTGCTTAGGGTCCGAAAGCAGCTCACCAAAAGCAGCGGCTGAAGCCTCACCTGTAATACCAGGAAACAGCCCGCTTGCTGCCCGCAGCACATAAGCCATCGCCCAGCCAGCAATTACACTGTAGTAAGAGAGAATGAGAAATCCGGCAATAACACCACTCCAGCCTATAAACTGCCAAACCTTTGCAGCACCCTCATTTTTTACCAGCTGACGCATGGTGTTAATTGGACTCTGTCGGCCACGCCGCCCGAGTAGCACCTCGGCCATCATAATTGGAATACCAACTAAGGCGATGCAGACGAGATAGACTAATACAAACGCTCCCCCCCCATTTTCACCCGTGATATAGGGAAACTTCCAGATATTCCCCAGACCAACAGCTGAGCCGGTTGCGGCTAAGATAAACATTAAACGTGATGACCACTGACCATGGATCGATATTTGTTCAGACACGATATAACCTATGCAAAAATCTACTTAACACAATATGTGCAACTTTAGAAAACAGCCTATTGTCTAAAAAAATAGCCGCTGAAACAAGCTGATGAGGCGCTTAGACGAAGAGCACTATCATCGAAGATATCACCAGCAAAAAGCTCAACAGAAAAAGGTAAAAAAACGCCTACCTAGCCTGAGGTTTTTAAGCATTTTTTATTCAGGGCTTTCCTAGGGTTATTGAGAGCTAAAGCCCCTCAAAAAGCGAGATATCACCCTTCCCTGCTCTAATAACCTCTGGTGTATCTTCTGTCATCATTACAACAGTCGTCTGATCAAAACCGCAGTAACCCCCATCGATCACCAGATCCACCTCATTGCCTAGAACCTCTTTCATCTCATACGGATCTGTCATCGGGTATTCATCATTTGGCAGCATCAGTGTAGAGCTCATCAACGGCTCATCTAACTCCTCCAACAGAGCATGGGCAATAGGGTTTCCTGGTACGCGAATACCGAT
>JAMOMH010000167.1 GCA_027068675.1 Sedimenticola sp. | reverse complement strand
CCACCCTGCATGCAGGCTAATTCACCATAGCTTGAACAGCCATCTCGGCGACCTTTTGGCACATAGAGTAGAGATGGAACAGCGTCACCAGTGTGTCTCCCCGTTTTGCTATCTGTTGAGTGATCACCCGTTATTGCAATGGCGATATCATCATCGATTAATGAAGTAAGTGCTTGATCGATGCTCTCTAAAAGGTCTCTTTTACCAACAGGATCAAAATCATGTGCACAGATATCGGGCCCTTTGATGTGGATAAAGACAAGGTCATTTTCAGCCAGTAGCTTTTTTGCCAGATCAAATTTACCTTGTAGATCGGTGTCTGCGAGTGAGGTAAAACGAGTCATATTATGACACTGGTAGCCCAGTATTTTCCCTAAGCCAATCAGTGTTTTTTCACCTGCAACCAGAGCCGCTTTCAGACCAAGGTGGTTGATGAGACTGTTATATGACTGGCTAAGGCCGGCACTCCGGCAGATAACACCATTGGCAGGCAGTAAACCCTCATCAGCTCGTTTTTGGTTGAGTGGGTGTTTGCTCAATCTTTGATGAGCGATGATGCTAAAGCGTGAGAGGGCAGCCGCTGTTCTTGCTGCACTCTCACTATCATCGAGCGGTTTTGATGCTAAGAGGGTATCTCCTTGGTAGCGGCTACCAGGATCAGTATCACTAATGGCGGCTGAAAGCCCATCACCACTTAGCTTCAGCACAGCTCGATGTTGGGTGGCTGGGTAGAGCGTGGCATGGATGCCATCACCCAGGTCAATATTGTTCAGTTCAACCGCTAGTTGGTCAGTACCCTGGTCGATACGGCCTGCGCGGCGGTTTTTGATACGGAGATGATCACTTTCAGCCTCAAGAGTGGCAAAGTTACAGCGAATAAGAACATCTCCAGGCTGACTTGAAATGCCAATACCTGCGGCCTCGATAGGGCCACGAGGTAGATTGACCACTTCACTTGGCGGTATACCTAAAAGCAGTGCTGTACCCGTATGGGTGCCAACAGGAAGACCGGGGAATAGAGGATCAACTTGCCCACCTTGGCCTTGCTGAATGAGTCTATCCATATTGGGAGTTTGAGCCATCTCTAGTGGTGTTTTATGCTCAAATTCAGCAATAGCTCGATCACCTAAACCATCCAAAATTAGCAGGACACCTTTGCATCTACCCTTCATGACTAAAGACCTCTTCTGGTGAGCCAGAAAACTGGGCCTGCATCACCGCAATAATAATTCTCATAATCTGCACAGAGGCCTCCTCTTTCTCATCGTTGGATATGATAGGTACACCGTAGTGGTCAGCCTCTGAGAGCAGAAAAGATTGTAGTGCCCAGATCTGTTCAAAATTCTCCAGATAGCGCTGACTGCCACGTCCAGGCACCCGCTTACCGCGGCCACTCAGTCGTTTATGCAACATATCTTGCTTAAGAACACCCAGCATGACGGGTACCACAATGACATCGCTATCTTGGTTGATTTTATCGACCAGGGATGGGTGAACATGAACCCCTTCCAGAATAAGTGAAACCCGCTCTCGAATAGCCCGTTGAATCACCCCTTCTGAGGGGACAGAGATCAATTCCATCTGGCTACGGTAACCAGCTGTGATACGGCTCTCTTGGTCGAGATCACTCTTCTGCTCCAGTGGTAGCAGTTTCCAGGCGTTGAAGGAGGAGGTGTATAGAATGGGTAGCAGTTTTTTTGGAATCATCATGCGCATTACTTCACGCAGCATGTCGGTTGATTGGGTTCGTACAATGCCTAAGCGGTGGGCCACCTCGGTTGAGATGGTGCTTTTGCCACAGCCAGGTGCACCGCCAATTAGTAAAATAAGTGGGCGTCCACTGTGAGTAAATTCAACCCAAACAAGATAGTGTCTCGCCACCTCTAAACCAAAATTATCTTCGAGATAATCGTAGGTAATATGCCCCAACCTGGCTGAACTAGTCTCCCGAATTCCATCACCTAATAGGCATTGATAGATAGAGCGTGTCGCCATCTCCGCATCTTTGGGTGAGAGACCACAAGACTCAAGGCAGAGTTGGTGCTGGCTACGGGAGAAGGGGGTTGTCTGGTCGGCAATATCTCTCACCATGATGGTGTGTGGGATTTGCCCTGAACTTTGATAGGCGGGGATGTACTCCTGTAATGATCGCTGTTGCAGCAGTTCGACCACCAAATCATGCAGCTGTTTTGAGCTGATCTCAGCCAAGCCCGTTAGCTTTTGCCGAATAATGACCGCCAGCTCATACGCCTCATCAAACTCAATACCCGCCTCATAGAGTGAACGGGTAAGAATGCCACGCAGGAAGGGGATGCGTGTACCCTCTGTTGTGTCGATAACCAGTGTCTTAGCCACGTTGTCGATACCTTATCTAAATTTGCTTATCTTCTTCTGCCACTCATGGGTGCGTTGCAGAATATCATCCATATCCAAAGTGGTTAGCTGCCGATCACGCAACAGCTGCTTACCGGCTACCCAGACGTGGGCAACCTGTTCTCGATCCGTTGCGTAGACCAATTGTGATATGGGGTGATAGATTGGCTGAGTCTCCAATGCATTGAGATCAATCGCCACGATATCGGCCATTTTGCCCACCTCTAACGAACCGGTCTCATTGGCGATACCCAATGCCTTAGCGCCATTGATTGTTGCCATTGAGAGTGCTTTTTCAGCGGGCAGGGCACTTGCATCACCAGAGAGACCTTTGGCCAGTAGGGCTGCTGTACGCATTTCACTGAACATATTGAGATCGTTGTTGCTCGCAGCACCATCGGTACCCAGAGCAACATTAACCCCCGCTTCAATTAACTTCACTACGGGGCAGAACCCACTGGCTAACTTTAGGTTTGATTCGGGGCAGTGCACGATATGGCTACCGGTCTCGGCAATTAGCTTAATCTCTTCATCATTGAGTTGAGTCATATGTATTGCCATCATATATGGCGATAAAATATTCAGCTCGGCCAGTCGTTCAATAGGGCGCTTACCTTGTTGCTCAACAGCCTCATTTACCTCATGTTGGGTCTCATGCAGATGCATGTGAATGGGGATATTAAGTTCATTAATGTAGTTTCTAATACTCTCTAATGGGCCGTCAGATACGGTGTAGGGGGCGTGTGGTGCAAAGGTGGTTTTGACCAAAGAGTGGCCACGAAAATCATCGTGGATCTTCAGACCCTTGCTAAGATACTCATCAGCATCGGCTGCCCAAGCGGTTGGAAAGTCAATTACAATCAGTCCCACCACGGCACGTATCCCCGCTGCAGCTGCCACATGACCAGCAATATCGGGGTAGAAGTACATGTCGTTAAAACAGGTGGTGCCACCCCGTAACATTTCAGCTATCGCCAGTTGCGTGCCATCACGCACAAACTCCTCACTGACAAATTGCCCCTCTGCGGGCCAGATATGCTCGTTTAACCACCTCATCAACGGAAGATCATCAGCCAATCCACGCATGAGGCTCATCGCTGCATGGGTATGGCTGTTGATCAACCCTGGAATTAGCGCATGTCCTTCAAGCTCTACAACTGATTCAGCCGTATATTTTGCTGTTGCATCTCTGCTTGGCAGAATCTCAATAATCCGTCCTGCATCAATAGCGATGGCATGTTTCTCCAGCACTTCACCTTCAGGTACAACGGGGATAATCCACTCAGCATGGATCAATGTTTCAATAATCAATAGTTAATTGCTCATCTGTTTTGATATTGGCGGTGGAGAGCAGAGATAGAGGCTCCCTGCAGTGTTACTGCATTCTGTCGGATATAACCAATAAAGTGAACTAGATAGAAGGAAAATTGGATAAAAAAACCAAATATCTCCCGTTGATTGAATGGCACATGAGAGGAGCCACTTACATCTGGCAAGGTGAATTATTGGCCTATTCACAGTAAAATTCAGCCATTATATTTCGCATGAGAAGCCTACAAGATGGATAAGTCGAGCCCAGCAATCCCCGTTACCCCTGATAATGCTATTGTTTGGCAAAACAACCGGCTCTTTCTGTTAGATCAGCGCTACCTGCCGCATCAGACCGATTTCGTTGAACTCACATCCGCACAAGAGGTGGCCAATGCTATCCGCGATATGGTGGTACGAGGTGCGCCTGCCATTGGTATCACCGCAGCATTTGGCGTGGTGCTGGCCGTGATGCAGGCAGGGGATCAGTGGCGCAGCAGGATTGATGAGGATATCAAGACTCTGGCTGCCTCACGACCAACCGCCGTCAACCTCTTCTGGGCTTTGGAACGGATGAAGGGCAAGATTGATAGCTTTGAGGGTGAACAGATCACCCACATGTTGCTCAATGAGGCCAAAGTGATCCATCAAGAGGATATCGATGCCAACCACAAAATGGGTGAGCTGGGTTCAGCCCTGGTAGAGGGCAAAACCTGTGTCATCACCCACTGTAATGCGGGTGCTTTGGCAACGGGTGGTTATGGCACAGCCCTAGGTGTGGTTCGTAGCCTGCACACTAATAATAAGCTGGAACATCTCTTTGCCGATGAGACACGTCCGTGGTTGCAAGGCTCTCGTCTCACCGCCTGGGAGCTGTTGCAGGATAAGATCCCTGTCTCACTGTTGGCCGATGGTGCTGCTGCCAGCCTGATGAGTGGTGGTGATATCGGCTGGGTCATAGTCGGTTCTGATCGTATTGCAGCTAATGGTGATGTTGCCAATAAAATCGGTACCTACTCACTCGCCGTGGCAGCCAAATACCACGGTGTAAAGGTGATGGTTGTCGCTCCCACCTCTACTATTGATATGAAAATTAGCTGTGGCAAAGAGATTCCCATTGAGGTGCGTGAAAGTGAAGAGCTGCTCTACTGTGGAGGTAAACGGGTCGGAGCCAGTGGCGCAACGGTATGGAATCCTGTCTTTGATATCACCCCTGCATCACTGGTTGATGCCATCGTCACTGAACGGGGCGTTGTCATATCACCAAATAGTGAAAAAATGTCTAAATTGATGAACTGAATTGACTCAGGCTGCCTAAAGAGCGATTTAAGCGGCTTTTTTATTGCATGACTAGGTGGCAGGCGTGGTATACTTTTTTCTTTCCTAAAACGCCTAAAAGACAATAAAGGATCTGCATGACCCAGTTTGCCAAAGAAGTCCTCCCCATCAACCTTGAAGAGGAGATGCAGCAGTCCTACCTCGATTACGCCATGAGCGTCATCGTTGGCCGCGCACTACCCGATGTTAGAGATGGTCTGAAGCCGGTTCACCGCCGTGTGCTCTACGCCATGAGCGTGCTGGGTAATGACTGGAACAAGCCTTATAAGAAATCAGCCCGTATCGTTGGTGACGTTATCGGTAAGTATCACCCCCATGGTGATACCGCCGTTTACGACACCCTGGTTCGTATGGCGCAAGATTTCTCCATGCGTTACATGCTGGTCGATGGCCAAGGTAACTTTGGTTCGGTCGATGGTGATGCACCTGCTGCCATGCGTTATACCGAGATCCGCATGGCCAAGATGGCCCACTCCATGCTGGATGATCTCGACAAAGATACCGTCGATTTCAACGTCAACTACGATGAGAGCGAGCATGAGCCATCGGTTATGCCGACTCGTATTCCCAATCTGCTGATCAATGGTTCATCCGGTATTGCCGTCGGTATGGCGACTAACATTCCCCCTCACAATTTGACCGAAGTGATCAATGGTGCCATCGCACTGGTTGATGATCCATCAATCAGCATTGATGGCTTGATGGAGTATATTCCAGGGCCAGATTTTCCAACAGCCGCCATGATCAATGGTGCCAATGGCATTCGAGATGCCTACATGACGGGTCGCGGCAAGATACACATGCGTGCTCGAGCTGAGATTGAGACCAATGAGAGCACCGGTCGCCAGCGTATCATCGTGCATGAGCTGCCTTATCAGGTAAACAAGGCACGCATGCTGGAGAAGATCGCCGAACTGGTCAAAGATAAAAAGCTCGAGGGGATCAGCGAGCTACGTGATGAGTCTGATAAAGATGGTATGCGCGTTGTTATTGAGCTAAAACGTGGTGAAGTGGCAGAGGTTGTGCTCAATAATCTCTACCAACAGACACAGATGCAGACCGTCTTTGGTATCAATACGGTGGCACTGGTTGATGGTCGCCCACGCCTGCTAAACCTCAAACAGCTGCTTGAGTACTTTATTCGCCATCGTCGAGATGTCGTGACACGCCGTACCCTATTTGAGCTACGCAAAGCGCGTAATCGCGCCCATGTGTTAGAGGGTTTAGCGGTTGCACTGGCCAATATCGACGAAGTGATCGAGATGATCAAAGCTGCCCCAAGCCCAGCCGATGCGAAGCAACAACTGCTGGCAAAAGCGTGGAAATCTGGCGCTGTTGAAGCGATGCTTGAGCGTGCAGGTGCAACTGATACCAAACCCGAAGAGCTGGGTGCCGAGTTCGGCCTTACTGATCAAGGCTATCACCTAACCGAGACCCAAGCGCAAGCCATTCTAGACCTGCGTCTGCACCGCCTCACTGGGCTTGAACAGAACAAAATCATCAAAGAGTTTGAGGCACTGCTGGTCACCATTGCAGAGCTGTTGGCTATTCTCTCTAGTGCCGACCACTTGATGACGGTGATTCGTGAAGAGCTGTGTGAAATCAGAGAGCAGTATGGCGATGAGCGCCGCACTGAAATTCTGCTAAACCGCCTCGATCTGACCCTAGAGGATCTGATCACCGAGGAGGATGTGGTGGTCACCCTGTCGCATACAGGTTATGCAAAGTCACAGCCAATTGATGTCTATCAGGCGCAGAAACGCGGTGGTCGTGGCAAATCAGCTACCGCCACCAAAGATGAAGATTTTATTGATACTCTCTTTGTCGCCAGTACCCACGACACCATTCTCTGTTTCTCCAGCATGGGTAAAGTTTACTGGCTCAAGGTCTATGAGCTGCCGTCAGCGGGTCGTGCATCACGTGGTAAACCGATGGTCAATCTGCTGCCGCTGGAAAAAGATGAGCGCATCAACGCCGTCTTGCCGATTCGTGAATATAGTGATGATCAATTTATCTTCATGGCCACCTCATCGGGTACTGTTAAGAAGACACCATTAACTAATTTCTCTCGTCCACGTTCAAATGGCATTATTGCGGTTGATCTGCGTGACGAGGATCGTCTAGTAGGAGTCGCACTGACTGATGGAAGCCAAGATGTGATGCTCTTTAGCAGCACCGGCAAAGCGGTTCGTTTTAATGAGAGCAATGTCCGGGCAATGGGCCGTACCGCCTGTGGTGTACGTGGTATTCGCTTGGAAGAAGGGCAGCATGTTATCTCTTTGATCATCGCTGCAGGTGAAACCAGCTGTATCCTAACCGTTACTGAAAATGGCTTTGGTAAACGCACAAATCTCGACCAATTTCCAACCAAAGGGCGGGGTGGGGTGGGTGTTATCTCGATTCAGACCTCTGAGCGCAACGGTGGTGTAGTGGGAGCTGTGCAAGTAGAAGAGAGTGACGAGGTGATGTTAATCACCAATGGTGGAACATTGGTTCGTACACCTGTGAAAGATGTCTCTGTAATGAGCCGGAATACTCAGGGTGTCACCATGATCCGACTGACTAAAAAAGAGAAACTCATCGGTATCGAGAAGATTGAAAACCTCGATTCTGATGAAGATGAAGAGAGTCTGTTAGAGGAAGAGCTAATAGATGAGAGCACTTCCCCTGAAGAAGAGGAGTAGTTTTTAAATTAAAAAACTTAAGAATCTGTATTTATTCTCAGCCAATAATGAAATTTATAATTAGCTATAAAACAACAGGATAGGTGTTTAAGATGTCAAGAGTGTTTAACTTTAGCGCAGGGCCGGCAGCACTGTCGGAAGAGGTATTACAGCAAGCCAGAGAGGAGATGCTCGATTGGCAGGGCAGCGGTATGTCCGTCATGGAGATGAGCCATCGCGGCAAAGAGTTCGTCTCAATTGCTGAGACTGCCGAAGCTGATCTACGTGAGCTGATGGCGATCCCTGACAACTATAAAGTGCTCTTCCTACAAGGGGGTGCCTCTAGCCAGTTTGCGATGATCCCACTCAACTTTGCGACTGACAAACGTGCCACCGACTACATCAACACCGGTTCCTGGTCTAAAAAGGCGATCGCCGAAGCGAAACGCTTTAGTGATGTTAATGTTGCTGCAACCACTGAAGAGATTAAATTTACCGGTACACCAGCACAGGGGGATCTCAATCTCAATTCAGATGCCGCTTATGTTCACTTTACGCCAAATGAGACCATTGAGGGGGTTGCTTTCCCCTACCTGCCCGAGACAGGTGATGTTCCACTGATTGCAGATATGTCATCAACCATCCTCTCTGGGCCGGTCGATGTCTCTAAATATGGCATGATCTACGCCGGTGCACAGAAGAATATCGGCCCTGCTGGTCTAACGGTTGCCATCATCCGTGAAGATCTGATTGGTGAACCACAGGCTGGCACCCCAACCATGTTTAACTATGCCGCCATGGTTAAGGGTGGGTCAATGTACAACACACCACCCACCTACGGTTGGTATCTGGCCGGTCTCACCTTTCAATGGCTGAAGCGCCAAGGTGGTCTTGCTGCCATTTCTGAGATCAATGAGCGCAAAGCTAAAGCACTCTATGATGCCATTGATGCCTCAGAGTTCTATGCAAACCCTGTCTCTCTAGAGAGCCGCTCCATCATGAACGTGCCATTTACCCTGGCAGATTCTGAGTTGGATGCTGCTTTCTTAGCAGGTGCAAAAGAGGCGGGGTTGGTTACGCTAAAAGGTCATCGTTCTGTTGGTGGCATGCGGGCCAGTATCTACAATGCAATGCCAGAGGCAGGCATTAAAGCGCTGATTGAATTTATGGCAGAGTTCGAACGAAAAAAGGGTTAATGCCGTAGGGTGGGCATGATTTTTTGCCCACCTTTTGCCTGATATCGAGAAGCATGGTGGGTACAAACTACGTGCCCACCCTACGAACTATAAATATAGAGTGGATGTTATGCATAAGATTCTGACCTTGAACAACATCTCCGTTGCTGGCCT
>JAMOMH010000166.1 GCA_027068675.1 Sedimenticola sp. | reverse complement strand
TATCATTGATAGCGCCTCAAATCATCGGCAGGCAAAGCGCAGGGGGTTTCCCCCATTCTTGACTATCGTGGTGAATTTGAGTTGTTAGCTTTTTTATGATGCCCACTGCATTTCTAACTTGCGGTGATTAATAGCACAATCACGTAGATAAAGATTAATAAGAGTTTGGTATGGTATGCCTGTTTCTTCTGCTAGTGACTTGAAATATTCAACTGATTCACAATCAAGTCGTATGGTAACGGGTTGTTTAAGGTATTTTGTATAAGGGTTTTTTTTTCCTTTCATTTTTGAAAAATCATAATGTTCTTTCATTTTCTTTCACTCCAATAGACTTGCCCTTCATCGGTATCTGCTTTTCTGGCTGATATTATCCTTACCACAGTCTCTTCTCGCCTAAAGCAATGACATACAACAAGGGTTTTTAATTTGAAACTTGTACCAAGTAGAAGAAATCTATCTTCACTTTCAGAGTGGTCTGGATCAAAAAATTGAATGGCATACTCATCATAAAATACTGTTTGTGCCTCATCAAATGATACATGATGCTTTTTGGTGTTTGCCGTATTTTTCTTGTCGTCCCACTCGAATAATAAATGCTTCATACTTACAGTGTACTTATGAAGTGGGGGCTGTCAAGATGACGCATTTGAAATATGAGTCTTAATGGTGATTTGTGAAGTCTAACGCGCTGATGGCCATGGAGAGCAATGCGAAGGCTATTAGCTCTGAAGATGTAGTGGATGCAGGAGCAAAAGGAAACAGTCGTCTCGTAAACTTCCTGTTTTACCGCAAACTAAGGAAATCAGGCTCTTTTAGTGTATGTCGCGTTGCTTAACCGGACAGTAGTGTGTTTGCATGCCAAAATATCAGGAATAAGTTGAGGCCTGAGAGTTTTTCTACAGCCTCGCTAGATTGCCAATCACACCCTCATGGTGTGCGTGGATTGAAGCGAAAAATTGTGATCCAATACGACTAGCCGAGGCTGGCTTTCAAGCATTAGTCGGCAGTGTTCGTGATTCATACTGGGTCAACTGGCGTAGCGTGACTTAAATAAAAAGTTCTCCGATAAACTTGGGGCGGTTCACACCTACACTCCTTTACTGGGTTTAATGCGGCTCCTTGAGGCACCATGCAAACAATAAAAGCACTCCATGCCCTGTTATTATATAGCGTGATAGATAGACGATGAGCAGAGCAGCCAAAAAACAGAGCCAACACACCCCTATGATGCAGCAATTTTTCAGCATCAAGGTCGATTATCCTGAGATGTTGCTCTTCTACCGCATGGGTGATTTTTATGAGCTGTTCCATGATGATGCCGTGAAGGCTGCACAGTTGCTCAATATCACGCTGACGAAACGTGGCACCTCCAATGGCAAACCGATTCCGATGTGTGGTCTGCCCTACCATGCCGCTGAGGGGTATTTAGCAAAACTGGTGAAGCTTGGGGAGTCGGTAGCGATCTGTGAGCAGGTGGGTGATCCTGCTACCTCAAAGGGGCCAGTTGAGCGCAAGGTGATGCGCATTGTCACCCCAGGCACCGTGACTGATGAGGCGTTGTTAGAGGAGCGACGCGATAATCTGCTGGCGGCGCTCTATGAAGAGAAGGGTGAGTTTGGTCTAGCCACTCTTGATATGGCGGCAGGCCGTTTCATTATCCAACAGCTTTCGAGTGAGGAGGCGTTGGCGGGTGAGTTGGAGCGGCTAAAACCGGCAGAGATGTTGATCGATGAGGATGGTCAACTGGCTGACCTGATCAAGATAAAAACGGGCATCACTAAACGCCCACCGTGGCACTTTGATTTTGAGAGTAGTGAACGCCAACTGACCCGCCAGTTTGGCACCCATGATCTAGGTGGTTTTGGCTGTGAAGATCAGCCGCTATCAATCTGCGCCGCTGGTTGCCTCTTGCAGTATGTACAAGAGACCCAATGTGGTGCGCTGCCACATATCCGTGGCCTGATGGTTGAACGGCGTGATGAGAGCATTATCATCGATGCTGCTACTCGGCGTAATCTTGAATTGGATCACTCTCTCAGTGGCCAGAGTGCCCACACGTTGGCGGGCATTCTTGACCGCACTGCCACCAGCATGGGTAGTCGTCTGCTGCGCCGCTGGATCAACCGTCCACTGCGTGATCAGCTACTGGTGTGTGAGCGCCATGATGCGATTGAAGAGCTGTTGGAGCAACGCGCCTGTGAGGCGCTACATGAGGTGTTGGTTGGCATTGGTGATATTGAACGTATCCTAACCCGCATCGCCCTAAAATCTGCTCGGCCTCGGGATTTGGCCTTGCTGCGAGAGAGCTTGCAACTGCTTCCCTCGTTACAACAGTATCTAAAGCCACTGCAAAGCACCCTCTCAAGTCAGCTGGCAACAACAATCAGCACTCATCCCGATTGCCACGATCTACTGTCGCGTGCGATTAAAGATAACCCGCCGATGTTAATCCGTGATGGAGGGGTGTTGGCGACCGGTTACGACCGTGAGTTGGATGAGCTACGCAACCTATCGCAAAATGCTGATCAGTTTCTGCTCGACCTAGAGAGCCGTGAGCGTGAGCGCACCGGCATCACCAATCTCAAGGTGGGTTACAACCGTGTGCATGGCTACTTTATTGAGATTAGCCGTCTGCACTCTGATAAGGCGCCCGATGACTACATTCGCCGCCAGACGTTGAAGGGGGCGGAGCGTTTCATCACCCCTGAGCTGAAGAAGTTTGAAGACCAGGTGCTGAGTGCCCGTGAGCGTGCCTTGGCTCGTGAGAAGATGCTCTATGATGCGCTGTTGGATGAGCTGGGTGAGTCGGTTATTGAACTACAGCAGTGTGCCGAGGGGATCGCCACGCTTGATGTCATCACCAATTTGGCTGAACGGGCGGAGATACTTAACCTGGCCCGGCCACAGCTCCAACGGCAATCGGGTATCCATATTGTTGATGGGCGTCATCCGGTAGTTGAGGCGCTGAGTGATAAGCCGTTTGTTGCAAACGGTGTTGAGTTTAATGATCAACGGCGCATTCTGATCATCACCGGCCCCAATATGGGTGGTAAATCGACCTATATGCGTCAAGTTGCCATCATCACACTTATGGCCTATGCGGGTAGTTTTATCCCCGCCACTCGTGCCTCACTGGGGCCTATCGACCGGATTTTCTCGCGCATCGGTGCATCAGATGATCTGGCTGGTGGCCGCTCAACCTTCATGGTGGAGATGGAGGAGACTGCTAACATTCTGCACAATGCCACTGAGCATAGCTTAGTTTTGATGGATGAGATTGGCCGTGGCACCAGCACCTTTGACGGCCTCTCACTCGCGTGGGCATGTGGTGTTGAGCTGGCAACAAAAACCCGATCATTCACACTTTTTGCCACGCACTATTTTGAGCTAACCTCGCTACCGGAGGAGTACCCCAATATCGCCAACGTGCATCTCGATGCAGTGGAGCATGGCGATAGCATTGTCTTTCTGCATGCGGTGCGTGAGGGACCGGCCAATCAGAGTTATGGTCTACAGGTTGCCTCATTAGCGGGTGTTCCACGCGCGGTTATTAAGCGGGCAACTGGGCGACTACGGGAGTTGGAGCAGAGTGCTGTCCAGCAAGTTGAGCAGCAACAAAATCAGCTGCCACTCTTTATTGAGGCAAATGAAGAGGTGCATGTACTGGTGGAGGCGCTAGAGAGTTTAGAGCTTGATGAGATGACACCACGCGAGGCGCTAGATGCGTTGTATAACTTGAAAGGGTTGGCAGAAAAGAGTCTATAACGTCCGTGCCAAAATGACTGAGATATTATCTCGCCCACCCGCTTGGCAGGCGAGTGCGATCAATCGGTTGGCCATCATATCAAGATCTTTTCCACACGCTTGAATCTGATTGGATATCGCCTCATCAGAGACCATATCGCTCAAACCATCGGAGCAGAGCAGATAGATATCCTCCTTCTCACGCGCTATGAGTCCGGTGCTTAATTCTGGCTCTTTCAATGAAGTACCTAACGCACGCGTCAGAACATTGCCTGGCATCCCCGCTGCTTTTGCCTCTTCGGCGGAGGGGAATATCTCCAGATCGACCATATCCTGTAGTGTAGTGTGATCTCGTGTGATCTGAACCAACTCCCCCGCACGATAGCGATAGAGTCGTGAATCACCAATATGGGCATGGAATAGGAAACTATCACCTAAAATAACGATCACCAGTGTGGTGCCCATCCCCTCCAGGCTATCCATGTGCCGACCACCGTGGAAGATGGCATTATTTGCCTGAAGCACAATTTTCTTCGCTTTACGGCGCAGACCAACACCTGTTTTTGCCTCTTTTAAAACGGCAGATAGCTGCTCGACCACCAGATCAACAGCTAGGCGGCTTGCCACCTCACCGGCATTGTAGCCCCCCATGCCATCTGCTAATACCAACAGCCCAAGCTCTGGAACGGTACGCACGGCATCTTCATTAATCTTACGCACCAATCCTGTATCAGTGATTGAGGCGACTTCAATCTGTTGTGTTAGCAAAACCCCGTTCCATTAAATACGACTAAGCGACCACTACTGTGACTGTTTTGCTTTCAAATGGGCCGCCACTTGGGCTGCTGGCAGGTAACCGCCTAGCTGCTCTCCTCGTTCAGTATAGACCGCTGGTGTACCTCTGACACCCAATTTTTTGACCAGTGACATGTGATCATTAATTGGGTTTTCACAATGATTTTCAGCTACCGATTGACCCGCTTTAGAGCGTGTCATAGCAGCCTGTTGACTATCAGCACACCAGACGGATAGTGCCTTTGCGTATGAGCCACTACCCAGGCCAGCACGGGGAAAAAAGAGGTAGCGAATACGAATTCCAGCCGCCATGTATTGATCCATCTCATCATGAAATTTCACACAATATGGGCAGTCGATATCGGTAAAAACGGTGAGTGTTTCTGTGTAGTTTTTTGGCTCAAAGATGATGGTATCTTTATCTTCAATTTGATTGATGATCTCCGCTTTAGCCGCAGCAACCGTCGGTTCAGAGAGATCTTTACCTGCAGCAATATCAAACAAGCGGCCCTGCATTAGATATTTTCCATCCGCTGAGATATAGACCACCTGCATACCAATCAGCACTTCATAAAAGCCATCAACAGCGGCAGGTTTTACACTATTGATCGCTACGCCAGGAGCGACTTGCGCCATCGCCTCACGCACTTTGGCCTCATTAGCAGAGAGTGGTGTGGCAAGTAACAGTGCTATAGCGATAAGAAAAAAACGGTTCATAGGGCTAATCCCGAAAATTGATATATTGAAGAGGAAGACCATAGTCTTCCCCCCTAAGTAGTGTGATTACCTGCTGCAGATCATCTCGCTTTTTACCATTCACCCGAACTTGGTCACCTTGAATTTGTGTCTGGACTTTAATCTTAGAGGATTTGATCTTCTTGATGATTTTTCTCGCCGTATCGGCCTCAACTCCCTGCTTAATAATCACCTGTTGGCGGGCTGAGCTAAGGTTGTGTTCTGGTTCTTTAATATCCATGCAACTGATATCCACTTTTCGTTTGACAAGTTTTTGTCGCAAAATATCCATCATCTGCTTCAGATGGAACTCTTGCTTTGATCGAAGCGTGATCTCTGCATCATTTTGTTCAAAAACAGCATCCACCCCTTTAAAGTCAAAACGGGTGTTAACTTCACGGTTTGACTGGTCTACCGCATTCCGTACTTCCTGGAGATCTACTTCTGAAACGACATCAAATGAGGGCATTTTTAATCCTGAGTTAGTATAAATAGCTGCAGCTCTTCTGTTAATTTGTAAGTAGAGTGAGCCGATTTTCCCTTATTAAAAATTAGTATAATGAATTTGCTTATAACTTGCTGGAGCAATATAGGTGGGCCCTTCGTATTGGTGCAGGTTATCTCCTATCGGCAGTTGAATAGCTCAACTCATCCCGTTTCAGGTAGACTACTACTCCCACGTCTACCGCCCAGAGGATGAAGTTGATGAGCCGTGTCTCTACGCCCCCCCGCAGACCCACCATGATGGTGATTCTTGATGGCTTTGGTACCAATCCGAGCCGCATCAATAATGGCATTGCGGAGGCCAATACACCGCAGCTTGATCGGCTCTTTAGTACTAATCCACACACCCTGCTACAAGCCTCCGGTGCCGCTGTGGGTCTGCCAGATGGGCAGATGGGCAACTCTGAAGTGGGGCATCTCACCATCGGTAGTGGTCTCATTGTTCGCCAAGATCTGGTGGTGATTGATGATGCGATTAAAGATGGCTCTTTTTTTACCAATGAGCGATTGCTGGCAACGCTAGCCAAGGCCAAAGCGGGGCGAGGTCATGTACATATTATCGGTCTGGTTTCTGAGGGGGGGGTGCATAGCCATACTCGTCACCTTAAAGCGATGTTGGAGCTGGCCCATCAACAAGATGTGAAACCCCTGGTGCATATGATTACTGATGGCCGTGATGTGCCGCCGCAGTCAGCCAAGGTATCGTTAGCGGTTATTGAGCCGATTTTACAGGCAACCAATGGCCAGATTGTCACGCTGGCTGGGCGCTATTACAGCATGGATCGTGATAATCGATGGGATCGAGTTAAACTGGCCTGGGATTGCATGGTAAAAGGTGAGGGCGGGCGGGCAACAACGGCTGCTGAGGCGATTGAGCAATCCTACCAGCGTGGTGAGAATGATGAGTTCATCAAGCCAACGGTGTTAGATGGCTTTAAGCCGATTGAGGCGGGTGACCAGGTGATCTTCCTCAACTTTCGTCGTGACCGGCCTCGGCAGATTGTCAGCTCACTCTATGCGGCAGATTTTGATGGTTTTCCGCGTGAAGATTTTATGCCGATTGAGGTGACCTGTTTCACTAAATATGATGAACGATTTGGTCTACCCTACGCTTTTGAGCAGGAGCGCTCAAAGACCACCTTAGCTGAAGAGATCAGCAATGCTGGTTTGAAACAGTTCCACTGTGCAGAGACCGAGAAGTATCCACACATCACCTTCTTTCTCAATGGCAGTCGTAGTGACCCTTTTCCTGGTGAGAAACAGCTGATCATCCCCTCACCGCGTGTGGCAACTTATGACTTGCAGCCGGAGATGAGCGCAGCTGAAGTGACGGATGCCGTTATTGAGGCGGCGCGTAGTGGCCAATATGACTTTATCGCTGTCAACTATGCCAATGGCGATATGGTGGGTCACACGGCTGTGCGTGAAGCGGTGCTGAAGGCGGTTGAGGTGCTGGATCACGAAGTTGGGCGCTTGATGGATGTTGCTCAAGAGCTAGAGTACTCTGTGTTGCTCACCTCTGACCATGGTAACTGTGAGGAGCTGATCGACCCAGTGGCAGGCACACCGCAGACTCAGCACTCCGTCTACCCAGTGCCTTGTCTGATTATTGATAGAGAGAATTGGCCGCTATCAACGGGTGCGGGCCTTAGCTCTGTGGCGCCGACTATTTTACAGCTGATGGGTTTGGAGATCCCTGAGGGGATGTCTGGCCACTCGCTGCTGCTGGGCTAACCGTTTACATAGAGAGAAAAATGTCAGAATTTAACAATGTAACCATTACTAAAGCCGCCAACATCTATTTTGAAGGCAAAGTGACCAGCCGTACCATTATCTTTGCGGATGGTAGCAAAAAGAGCCTCGGCATCATGATGCCCGGTGATTATGAGTTTGCTACCGAAGAGAGAGAGGTGATGGAGATTATGAGTGGTGAACTTGATCTGTTGCTGCCAGGTTCTGACGATTGGCAGAGCATCAAAGGTGGTGAGTCATTTGAAGTGCCCGCCAAAGTAAAATTCAGCCTAAAAATTAAAATGCTGACGGACTACTGTTGCACTTATCTGAAATAGAGCCACAACACCTGTGTGGGTACTAACAACGTGCCCACGACGCTAACGCCTCCGTTTGGTAGGCTGATTTTTCACCCCTCTAGTTACTCGACTAGGCTGAGCTTTGGTTGGTTTGCGGCTGGGTGATTTATTTTTGCCAGGCTGCCAAGAGGGGATCAAATGGCGTTTGCCATTGCCAATAAGATCGGCTCGCCCCATGCTCTCAAGTGCCTCACGTAGCAGTGGCCAGTTTGCTGGCTCATGGTAGCGTAGGAATGCCTTATGTAACCGCCGTTGACGAAGCCCTTTGGCTGAAAATACGCGCTCACTACCGATTTTTTTGAGTGGATTGAAGTCACTGTAGAACATATCTGATGCAACGGCCAATGGTGTTGGCAAGAAGGCTTGTACCTGGTCGAGACGGAATTTGTTCTTCTTCAGCCAAAGGGCCAAATTGAGCATATCTTTATCGCTGGTGCCTGGGTGTGCAGCGATAAAATAAGGGATTAGGTACTGCTCTTTGCCTGCCTCTTTTGAGTAGTGTTCAAACATCTTTTTAAAACGTTCATAGAGATCAATTCCTGGTTTCATCATCTTGTTAAGTGGGCTCTCTTCGGTGTGCTCTGGGGCGATTTTGAGATAGCCACCGACATGATGTGTTACCAGCTCTTTGACATAGGCGGGTGAGCGGATGGCAAGGTCATAGCGCACGCCAGAGGCGATAAAAATCCGTTTCACACCGGGTAGCTGCCGCGACTTTTGATAGACTTGAATCAGCGGGTCGTGACTGGTATCCATATAACCGCAGATATCCGGAAAGATGCAGGAGGGACGACGACAGACCGCCTCAACCGCCAAATCACGGCAGCGCTGACGGTACATGTTGGCCGTCGGGCCGCCTAAGTCTGAGATGTTGCCGGTAAAGCCAGGCACCGTGTCACGAATGGTCTCGATCTCCTCTAAAATCGACTGCTCAGAACGGCTCTGGATAATGCGCCCCTCATGTTCAGTGATTGAGCAGAAGGTGCAGCCACCAAAACAGCCACGCATGATGTTGATGGAGAAGCGGATCATCTCCCAGGCGGGGATCTTTTTCTTCCCATAACTGGGGTGTGGCTGTCGGGTATAAGGAAAGGCGTAGAGCGGGTCAAGCTCTTTGGTGGTGAGCGGAATAGGGGGCGGATTGACCCAAACATCACGTTTGCCATGCTGCTGAACTAGCGGGCGAGCGTTGCCAGGGTTGGTCTCAAGATGGAACATGCGTGATGAGTG
>JAMOMH010000165.1 GCA_027068675.1 Sedimenticola sp. | reverse complement strand
GCACTTGGCGTTCTGCTTTGGTTGATTGCCGCATTGGGCATGGCTAAACCATCATATCTGACCAACACGCTCCTACGGGTGGGCACGGTTGATGAATCTGAAGTTTCACAGCTGGTTGATCGGCTGCTGGCACTGCCCGGTGTCGAAGAGGCGGTGGTGATTGCTGAAGAGGGTATCGCCTATCTGAAAGTTGATAATAAAGTGCTCGATCAAGATGCACTGGATGATTTTGCAGCGCACAACGCGTAGACTGTCATCCAACTTTTTATTCAAGGACGGCTCAATCGCACCGACTAGGGGGAGCAATGGCAAGAGGCATCAATAAGGTAATTTTAATTGGTAATGTAGGCAAAGACCCTGAGACACGCTACATGCCATCAGGTGGCGCTGTGACCAATATTACCGTTGCAACGAGCGAAGGCTGGAAAGATAAAAATACCGGTGATAAGCAGGAGCGTACGGAATGGCACCGTGTTGTCTTCTTCAACAAATTGGGCGAGATTGCGGGTGAATACCTAAAGAAAGGCTCTAAAGTTTATGTCGAAGGTAGCCTGCGCACCCGCAAATGGCAGGGGCAGGATGGCCAAGACCGTTACACAACAGAGATTGTCGGTAGTGAGATGCAGATGTTAGATAGCCGTGGTGGTAGTGCTTCATTTGATGCGCCGCAGCAGTCTCATTCACAGCAACAGCGCCAGCAAACGCCAGCGGCCGCCCCTCCTCCAGATAATGATTTTGATGATGACATTCCCTTTTAAAAAACACCAAAATATAAGTGTTTAAATAAAAGCCTACAAAGCCCGCTAATTGCGGGCTTTGCTGTTTTAAGTCACCCAAAAAATGGTGGTTAAAGTTCTTGTGGGATAGCCAATAACGCCTACATTTGCGTTACCCTGGCCGACCATCCAATCTTGGGCGTAGTAAAACAGGCAGGTAAACGATACAAAATATAGCAAAGCTGATGATCCAGATCAGACCCGATAGATCGATCCAGATATTGTACTGCTCAGGTAGAAGTAACGGGCCAAATACCCGGCATAGCGAGGCTACGTTGATCGTGATAAAGCAGATCTCAATAATCCGTTTTGGCTGTAGTGGGCGACCACTATGCCCCAGTGCTACTCTGGCCATCATGCCAAAAGTAAACACCGCTATAGCGCCGGTGGTTAGGGCGTGAATGGCTAAATTGCTAGGGAAAATATCGAGCTGTGCTGCCGCTGTGAGCAGTAGGCCAATCACCAACCAGCCATAACCGGTGTGTAGCACCCAAAGGATGGGGATGCCCCAGATGCGTGAGTCATACCAGCTATAGAGGCGCATCCCTTGGTTAACCGCTAAGGCCAGTGCCAGTGCTGCAACTAAATAGTTGAACATCGGCAAGAGCAGTTGGCTCAATCCCAGTGCGATGATCAGGTAGAAGCCAACGCTATCAATCTTCGGTACATATTTAGTCTTGGCATTGGGGATCGCATTTTCAGTGAAAAATGGCAGAATGCGGCCAGCAACAAAGATCAGTAGCAGCAGAATCATATTGAGCATCAATGTGGTGCCGAGCTGTGCCGTTTGGGCCAACCCGAGTGCTTGCAAATGAGTCAATAGATTGGCCAATGCCATGACACTGAGTAGAGGGATAAAACGGCGGTTTATCTGGTTGCTCCCCTTCCATAGAGGGCCGATCAATGCAGCAATCATCAGTGGGATAAAGGCGAGGTCGACGAGAGCAATTACTGCACCCGGCACCAACGGGTGAGCAAAGGGGAGTAGCCGACCCGCTAACCAGAGGGCGGTTAATCCAGCCAATGGCTTGCCAACGATTGTGTCCATCCCCGTCCAGTTGCGTACGGCGGTGAGTAGAAACCCCGCAA
>JAMOMH010000164.1 GCA_027068675.1 Sedimenticola sp. | reverse complement strand
GGAAGCGTAACCGCACCGACGGTGACGGTGCCTCCAACCCCCTCACCATCTAGTGTGCCATCAACTAAGTCTTCAGCTAAAGCAGCCAACAGATCAAATTGATCTGTCACACTCAATCCCATATCCATGGTCAGCTGACTAAAGGTCGCTGCACGTAGGCCAGCCAGCAGTTGAGCATCCGTGGCACCCGCTGCAGGATCGGTCGCATCAACCGGTTTTTCACTAAAATCAGCCGGAAAACCAAAAGCAGCTTCAAAGGCTGCTCGGGCTTGTTCGAGGGTCTGACTATGCGTCTCCACCATATGATGAACGATGGTCGTCGCTGGTGTCATATGTACCGCTGCATTGCCTGTGAGCATACCACCAGCAATCTGTACAGCTAAGGTACCCGCCGCACGATTCCAGCCAGTGGCCTCATCATCAAACGTACCACCGGATGACTCCAGCACCAGTGCTGAGGCAAGATGCGCATTGGGAACCTGCACACTATAAGAGCCGTCAGCAGCCGTAACCACCGGCCCTGCTATGGTATTACCTGCAGCATCCTTAACCAGCACGCTGGCACCGCTTACGGGTGCAGCAACCACGGTTCCACTCAGTGTTGCACTATCTGAAGAGGTAGTGGATGAACCACCTGAAGATCCACCACCACAAGCAGCAAGCATACCCACAAACGGGATGACTGCCAGTTTTAAACAGGCCGATAGTTTTGGGTTCATTCTCAACTCCTCATACACAAAACAACATGGGGGGGAATCCCCACAAATTTGTGGTCAATCCTAATCATCCAACCAACTGTTGAGAATGTGACAAAATGTCGCAGTTGGTATGCATCCCTACAAATTCAATGGGGTAATGATGAAACAGGGGAGTTTAAGTTGTATTTATAGGGCATATAAAAAATACCAATCCCCAAGCTGAAAAAAAAGAGCATTTCAAGTAGAGTGCGCGCATTCAAGGCTTTGACCACTGCGGAGTACACTATGGCTAACGAACTGCTTGCCCCCTCAATTCTTTCTGCAAACTTTGCCAAGCTTGGCGAAGAGGTGGATAACATCCTGGCAGCGGGTGCAGATATCGTCCATTTTGATGTGATGGATAATCACTACGTTCCCAATCTTACCGTTGGCCCACTGGTCTGTGAGGCACTGACAAAACATGGGATCACGGCACCGATTGATGTTCACCTAATGGTCAGCCCAGTTGATCGTATCGTGGGGGACTTTGCTCAGGCCGGCGCCAGCTTTATCACCTTTCATCCTGAAGCCTCAGACCATGTTGATCGCACCTTGCAGGTGATACGAAGTGAAGGGTGCAAAGCAGGGCTGGTCTTCAACCCAGCCACCTCTCTCTCTCATCTCGACTACGTGATGGATAAGATCGATATGATTTTGATCATGTCCGTCAACCCTGGTTTCGGCGGGCAGAGCTTCATCCCTGCAGCATTGGAGAAACTGCGCCAGGTTCGTAAACGGATTGATGAGTCGGGTCATGACATCCGCCTAGAGATTGATGGCGGCGTAAAGGTTGAGAATATTGCGGAGATTCGTGATGCGGGAGCTGATACTTTTGTCGCCGGCTCGGGGCTCTTTAGTCACTACCGTGAGGGTGATCCACACCACTACGACACCATTATTAATCAATTTCGTAACGCACTTAAATGAGAGAGATCCGCCTTATTTTAATCGATCTTGATGGCACACTGATCGACAGCGTATTAGACCTTGCCTTTAGTATCGATGAGATGCTGCGCCAACTGGGCCAACCACCCGCCGGTGAAAGCCGTGTGCGTAACTGGGTCGGCAATGGTGTGCAGAGCCTAGTCTGCCGCGCCCTTACAGGGGAGATGGATGGCAAGCCAGAGAAGGGGCTTTTTGA
>JAMOMH010000163.1 GCA_027068675.1 Sedimenticola sp. | reverse complement strand
AAAAACCCTATAAATTAAAGTCGATTCATTCTATGCAGATATCAACCACATACCTCTATTTGATGGGGGAAGTTTTGGCGCTTCTCTTGCTAGTGGTATGTCTGCTGATCTACTTCTATTTCCGCGATGTCACTAAATGGCGCCAGGTTGTTGAACGCATAAAAGAGAAATATAGAGCATTAAAAGGTCTCTATGATGAGGAGAAAAATCGTGCAGATATCGTGCGTGACAATCTCACCAAGGCACAAAAAAAGATCATCGATCTACAAGCAGAAATTGATACTTTTAATGAGGTTAGCGATGAATTTCAAGATGAGATCAATCTATTAACTGAACAGCTGGAGGGACAGAAAGAGCGCTATGCAGCGGCTAAGGTTGAAATGGAACAGGCCGCTCTTGAGATACCACCACTCAAAGCAGAGATAGAAGAGAAAGATAAAGAGATTTCACGCCAGCAGGCACATATTGATGCATTTGAAGATAGCTCCGCAACACCATCAAATAGCACCACCATCGGGATCACTGAAAATTCAGGTGCTGAACTCGAGGGGTGGACGCAACAGTGTAAACTTGAACTCGATCATCTAAGAGATAAAAGCAGTACACAGCAGGTAACCATTCGTGAATTGGAGCTTCAACTAGCCGGCTCTGGCCAAAGCGGATCACAAGAGGAAGCGGTAGATGAAAGCGCACAGCAACGGCTGCTTTCAGAGTCTGAAACCTGTATCAATATCTTAGAGACTGAACTCGACACAATGGCTCAGCGCGTCAATGGACTTGAACAGCAGCTTGAAAATGGAGAGGGCAGCAGTAACGATCCAGCGTCTGAGTCTCAGGTAGCACTGCTAACGCAAAAACTCTCTGAGTCTGAAACGTGCATAGGCATTTTAGAGAGTGAGCTTGATACGATGGCTGAAAAAATAACCTCGCTTAAAGCAGCGCTAAAAGAGGCAACAAAAACCGATCGTAACGATGATGAGATTAGTACTGGCATGGGCATATAGCGCTACGTCCAACTAAACTCCTTATCTGGCTGACAATCAGCACGGTATTTAATCTGAAGCCCTTTCAGGAAGTGCCGCAAAATCTGATCTTTACACTCACGAAAATGTTTATGCCCTGGCTTACGGAATAGGGCACTCAGCTCATGTTTGCTAATAGGCAGATTAGCGAGTGACAATATATTCAACATATCCTCCTCCTTATAGTTGAGTGAAATTCTCAACTTTCTGAGGATTATATTGTTGTTTAAACGCCTCTCAGGCTCCACTTGTGGCCCCTCTTTTTTACCTCGGCGGTCATTAATAAAACCATTGAGGAAAATAGCCAGCTGTAGATCACTGCATTTTTGGTAGGCTGCATCATCCTCTTTTTTTAACCAATCACTCACCTCACTTCGCATTACTTTATGATCAGCTAAAGCAAATAGATTGATCATTTGGCTGTCACTTAGATCAAAGATGTAGCGAATTCGGCGTAAAATATCATTATTAGTCACGAGTGATCTGTCCTACTGAAAATATCAAATATAGCCGCAAGAGTGCGAGGTGGCTAACTGTAACAGATGAGAGCTTGAAGCAGGTTATTGATCATCTTTTTTCTTGATTAGGCAAGCCCTGCATTAGTCAACAAATATGATATTGGCTAAGCGGGTGCTTCTTACTCAGCTGTTGAGTATAGTTTGTTCTGTAAATCCAGATGGGACGTGAAAATCATTAGTCATCTATCACTCAATAACCGTGCAAAAATATGATCAAACCCTTTCTCTATGCAGTGCAGTTTTTAACGCAAATACCCTTGTTACTCAGAGAGCCACCAAGCCCCTCAATGCAAGGCAAAGCTGTTTTAGCTTACCCATTGGTGGGATTGCTCATAGGCGGTTTATTGGTAGCAATTCATCTATCTCTGCCAGAAAATATCAGCACATCACTACAGGCAACACTGCTTTTAGCCGTTTGGGTCGCCATCACTGGTGCACTCCATATTGATGGGCTGGCCGATATGGCAGATGCTTGGGTGGGTGGTTTTGGTGATCGTGAACGCACACTGAGAATAATGAAAGATCCAACATGCGGGCCAATGGCTGTCACCGTTATTGTCCTCATGCTACTCATCAAATATGCAGCTATTGAGCAGATAGTCAGAGAGGGTTATTGGCCGGCACTACTAATCGTACCTATTTTAGGGCGGGCTGCTCTAGTTGTCGCCCTGCTCACCCTACCCTACATTCGAAAAGAGGGGTTGGGCAGTCACGCCGCTCAACAGCTATCAAAGCCTGGAGGGTGGCTAGCCGTTGCATTAACCACTCTCTTCACGGCAATTATGCTAGGTTCATATCTATTGCCACTGCTTGCAGTTTTGACAGCTCTCTTCTTACTATTTAAAGCCAATGTAATGCGGCGAATTGGTGGTATAACTGGAGATATAGTGGGTGCATTATGTGAATTAGTTGAAGTGACTGCCTTACTGGTCATTGCTCTACAGATCTACTAAAACTGGCTCTCTTCGATCACTTCATAACCATCTTCTGCTTTCCATCCCCAGGCATAACTTCTTAAGTTATCAAGTGCGGCCTGCCCCGCAGCCTTCGATGATATTGGGCTAAAGCCACAACCGTAGCTCACGCGGTCTTTGCCACGCCAATTGGTATATTTCGCTCGTAGAATGAGCACAAAGCCATGCTCTAAATCACTGCTAGTCTGTGCATGCACATCCAGCATCTTCTGTCGGCTAAAGCCCTCTAATCTCAGGCGTTCTTTCGCCTTTTCCAGCGCACTATCAGCCGTTTCGTTATTGGAAGCAACCCACTCAATAGCTAATGAGTTCCCTTGCTCCTTAGCGATGACACAGGCTGTACCCGCTTGTAACAGCGATGGTTTTAAGAGGAGTAATATGGTGATGGAGAGAAGAGAGAGGAGGATCGGTCTGAGTAACCGATCCTCATTAATCTTTAAGTGACACCGAGAAGCGCTCTGCACGAAAGAGAGAGAGGTTATAGAACGCTTACGGCTCAAGTTGGTTGCGCTGGGCCTCCAGTTTTTCCCACTGCTCAAAGGCATCTTCCAACTCCTTATTGGACTGTTCAAAATGCTTATTCAATTGATCAACTTTCTGCTGATCTTGGTAAATGGCCGGATCAGCTAACTGCTGCTCTAAATCAGATAACGCCTTCTCAATGGCATCAATTTTTGCCGGTAGCGCATCCAGTTCTCGTTGATCCTTATAGGTAAGTTTAGCACTCTTGGCTTTTGCCAATTTAGCGGCCGATTTTTGTTTAGCAGTAGTGGTATTTTTGCTCACCTTCTCAGATTTTTTGTGCCGTTGCCAGTCGGCATAGCCACCGACATATTCATTGATCTGACCATCCTCAAACACCAGACAACTGGTGACAACGTTATCGAGAAAATAGCGATCATGGCTGACCAGCAACAGGGTTCCTTCAAAACTTAAGAGTAGCTCTTCAAGCAGTTCTAATGTCTCAACATCAAGATCATTGGTTGGCTCATCCATCACCAAAATATTGGCGGGTTTGGTGAAAAGTTTAGCCAATAGCAGGCGATTTCTCTCACCGCCTGAGAGTGCTTTTATCGGTGCCCTGGCCCGCTCTGGCGTGAAGAGAAAATCTTGCAGATAGGAGATGATATGTTTACTCCTACCGTTGATTTCAACCTTATCACTCCCTTCACCGACATTATCCTGCACCGTCATACTCTCATCGAGCTGGCCGCGCATCTGATCAAAGTAGACCACCTCCAT